>NZ_FQUR01000010.1 GCF_900129115.1 Thermoanaerobacter uzonensis DSM 18761
TATAAAAAGAATAAAAAAAGAGAAGAACTCCTTCAGGAAATTGCCCAATCAAGCATACCTTACTCTGTAGAATTAAAACTTAAAAATGGCAATATATACGCCTATTTTGCTATTGAAGAAGAATATCCAGAAATAAAAATAACAAAAGAAAAAGGAGCAATAGGAATAGATATAAACGCATATCCAGACAACATATCATGGGCAGAAACAGATGAAAAAGGCAATCTAATAAGCTATAATAAAATACCAATGACAGAGGTTGCAAGTGGAAATAAAGACAAAAGAGAATATTTCAGATGGCACTATGCTCATGAGATAGTAAAAATAGCAAAAGAGAAAAGAAAAGCAATAGTAATTGAAGAATTAGAAATAAAAGAAAAAGGTAAAAGAGGAGACTTTTCAGGGAGAAAATCAAGAAGGATAAGACATAATTTCAGCTATAAATCACTTCTTTCAAAAATAAAAACACTAGCAAAAAGAGAAGGGATAGAAGTAATAGAAGTCAATCCTTATTACACCTCAATAATAGGGATGTTAAAATATGCACCGCAATACATGATAACAAAAGATATAGCAGCGGCCTATGTAATAGCAAGAAGAGGGTTGGGACTGCAAGAAAAGATACCAGACAATTATATAAAGTTTCTCAATACATTAACTGTAAAAGAATTAGAAGAATTAAAAGAGCATGTAAAGAAAACAGTCAAAAACAAAAAGTTAAAGAAAAAACACTTAAAAGAAATAAACAAAGCAATAGAATTTTTACAAAGCCTTGAGAGTAAGCCAGAAAGGGTACTAAAACCTCTGAAGGGAACAAGTTTTAGTGCCTATAATTTCTGGCGAGTTCTCAAGGTAGCGGTGGTAACTCCACTCTCCCCTGAGAAGGTAAAAAGAGACTTCTCTGCCCTGAGGGAATTATTAATTCAGGGTAAGTGGGGAGGCCCTTAAGGGCGCAAGTTCCTGCTTCTTGGGGCAGGGGCTATGACTTTCCCAAATACCGCCTGCTGGGGCTGGGAAAGTCTGAAGGGCGGACTACAAATACCCCAGCTATCTGAACTGTACAGTTTAGGTAACCAGGTATAATTTCATGATGAATAAATTTTTACATCAATTCATACTTTTGTTTTTGGTAATGTCTATTTTTTGCAGATGTAGCAATATTAGTAGTTATCAGAAAGAAATATACAATGACAATGCTAAAATAATAAATCAAGGAGATAGTTATACATTTTTAAATAGGGTAGGAGATATAAAAGATAACAACTTAAAAATAGTATACAGTGGTTTTTATGGAATGGAGACTATTTGGGAAGTAGAATCTGAGGGGAAAGGGACAGTAACGATTAAATTTGATTCAAAAGTAGATAAAGGCAAATTCAAATTGGTATTTATTACACCTGAAAATAAAGTAATAAATGTTTTTGAACAAAGCGGAAAAGGTGAAAAAACTATACAAACTGAAAAAGGTAAAAGCAGGATAAAAATTGTAGGTAATAATGCAAAAGGACAGATTGAAATAAATATTAAGACTTCCGGGTATGCTATGCTAAAGAAAATTCAAAACATTTTTTAAAATACAAACTATGATTTATCAACGTATCATATCATGCTAAAATAATATTGAGGTGACTTATATTGGAGCATTTTATTATAGTAGAAAAGATTTTGTTGAACATTGGAATTATTTTATTGGGATATTTATTTAAAAGATTAAAAATCATACCAGATAACGCTGGAGATGTACTAAGTAAAATAGTTTTATATATTACACTACCTGCTACAATATTAATAGTTTTTTCTGAGCATACTATTAATTTGCATTTATTAATTTTGCCTATTATAAGCATTCTTTTAGGTTTACTTACTTTTTTATTAGGTTATTTTATTGTAAAAAAAGTTAAATTGGATGATAAAGATAAATGGACTTTATTAGTTTCTATATGTGGGTATAATATTGGTTTATTTGCTTTGCCTTTTATACAGCAGGTGTATGGAAGTAAAGGAGTAATGACTATTTCAATGTTTGATATAGGCAATTCTTTTATTGTTTTTGGACTTGCTTATGCTGTAGCATTTTTAGGTTCTGATAAGGAGAATTTTAATTTAAAAGAAGTAATAAGAAAAATAATTTTTTTCTTTCCACTTGATATATATTTATTGTCTCTCTTGATGAATTTTTTAAATATTAAGTTAGGAGAAATTGTTAAAGATTTTATTTATCAGCTCTCTATATCTAACAGTTTTCTTGCTTTATTTACAATAGGTTACTTTTTAGATTTTAACTTAAATAAAGATGAGTTAAAAGCTTTGGGCATAGGCATGTTTGTTAAATTTTTGCCTGGTATCATTTTATTTTTATTATTGGCATTTTTATTTGATACAAGCCAATTGATTGTAAAAATTATTGCAATTGGTTCGATACTCCCAACTCCAATGGTGGCTGTATTATATTCCAATGAAAGGGGACTTAATCCTAAACTAGCTTCTGTTTTTATAACGATGTCAATAGTTATTGGAGTTATATTAATGAGTATTGTTATGCTAAAATGGTAAAATTAATCAAATATCATCTATTTATTTTTTTAAATGTAGAGTCTTTAAATGAGATTTTATAAACTTTATTTTACATCTAACCTATTAATATGAAAAGAATTATCCAAAAAATCAAAGCCTTGGCTTTTAAAAAAATTCCATATCCATTCATTCATTCCGATCATTTCGATAGGGTTGTAGTGTAATCCAAAGAGTTTTTGAGCAGCATTAATATAACCTTTTTCTTTTATATAATTTTTTACTTCATTAGCAAAGCTATCGCTTTCTACTTGTTTTGAAATTTCAAACAATTTTTCTGCCAAATTAAAATTTTTATCATTAATGTTAATTTTTATATTATTATATTTTTCGTTATCATAGTATTTTATTATTTCCTCGTCGCTTAAAATTTTATACTTTTCTTCAAAAATTACAGCGTTCTTATTGAGTTTTTTATTAGGTTTTCCAGAATTTTTTGGATAGCCCAGACACATTGCTAATACGGGTATTGTAAGTTCTGGTAATGACAATATTTCTTTTAGTTCTTCATATCTCAAGTTTGGTGTACCTAAATATACACATCCGATATCTTTCAAAGTGCAGGCACTTTCGATGCTTTGTGCTGTGCACATAACATCTTCAAGGCTTATTATAAATTCTAAAAATGATCTGTGGCGCCCGTAGGGAGATTTGCTTAATTGACACCATTTGCGTTGCTTGTAAAAATCTAAAATAAAAAATAGTATGGTGTCTGCAGCTTCTATAAAATTTTGTCCTAATATTTGACGTAAAGTCTTTTTTGTTTCGTTATTTCTTACTTTTATTATGGTAATTGGTTGAGTATTCCCACCACTTGCGGCTGCAAGCCCAATATCTAATATTTCATCTAAATCTTCATCTGGTATAGGTTTTTCTAAAAAACTTCTGCAACTTTTTCTATTTTTAAGTTTGTCTAGTGCATCCATTGAAAGCCCTCCTTTTCATTTGATTTGCTAATGTTATTATAACATAGATATTGACATAATTAAGCTAATGAAACCTTTAATGAAAAACTTTTATTTGCCTCTTCACTTTATCAGTTCAATTTGATAAAATATGTACTATACATAAAAAAGGTATAAAGGGGGATGCATTGTGAAGAGTATACGGATATACGACACAACATTAAGAGATGGAGTTCAAGGACAAGGTATATCTTTTACTGTGGAAGATAAATTAAAGATAGTTAAAGTTCTTGATGAGTTTGGTGTAACCTATATTGAGGCAGGTAATCCTGGGTCTAATCCTAAAGATATTGAATTTTTTGAAAGAGTTAAAAATATTAAGTTAAAAAATGCTAAATTAATCGCTTTTGGCAGCACAAGAAGAGCGAATACAACTACCGAAGAGGATGCTAATGTGATTTCCCTTTTAAATGCTGACACAGAGGTAGTAACTATTTTTGGCAAGTCATGGGACTTTCAAGTTACAGAAATTTTGAAAACTGCTTTAGAAGAAAACTTAAAAATGATTTATGATACAGTAAAATTTTTCAAAGACAAAGGTAAGTCAGTTATATTTGATGCAGAGCATTTTTTTGATGGTTACAAACAAAATCCAGAGTATGCTTTAAAGACATTAGAAGTAGCATTAGAAGCGGGTGCAGACAGTGTATGCTTGTGTGATACAAAAGGCGGAACTTTTCCTATGGAAGTTTATGAAATAACAAAAACTGTTGTGGATAAATTTAATACAGAAGTAGGAATACACTGTCATAATGATAACGGAATGGCTGTCGCAGATTCTATAATGGCTGTACAAGCAGGGGCAATACAAGTACAAGGTACAATAAACGGTTATGGTGAAAGATGTGGCAATGCGAATTTATGTACCTTGATACCGAATTTGCAATTACTTATGGGATATAAATGTGTGCCTGATGAAAATCTGAAACAATTGACTCATTTAGCGAGGTTTGTAAGTGAAATTGCAAATATCACTCACGATGAAAGAGCGCCTTATGTGGGGAAAAACGCATTTGCCCATAAAGCAGGGATGCATGCTGATGCTGTAAATAAAAATACTTACTCTTATGAACTGATTGATCCTTCTTTAGTGGGAAATAGCAGAACCTTTTTGATTTCTGAAGTTGCCGGAAGAGGGGCAGTTTTAAATGCTATAAACGAGATGGACCCGACAATCACAAAAGATTCACCTGAAACAAAATTAATTCTCGACAAATTAAAAGAAATGGAGTATTTGGGGTATCAATATGAAAATGCAGGAGGCTCTTTAGAACTTTTGATAAGAAAGGTTCTTGGAAAATATAAACCAGCATTTAATTTAAAAGAGTTCAAAGTTATTGTAAATGAACCCTCTGTTAATAGTGTTAATTCTTTTGCAATTATAAAGGTGGAAGTAGATGGAGTGGAAGAAATAGCTGCTGCAGATGGAGACGGTCCAGTGCATGCTCTTGATAATGCTGTAAGAAGAGTATTGGAGAGATTTTACCCACAGATAAAAGAGATGAGGTTGACAGATTATAAAGTGAGGGTTTTAGATTCTAATTCTGCAACTGCTGCTAAAGTTAGAGTTATAATAGAGTCGACAGACGGAAAAGATTCTTGGAGCACAATTGGGGTTTCTACAGATATTATTGAGGCCAGTTGGAGAGCCCTTGTTGATTCAATAGAGTACAAACTTAACAAAGAAAGTTAATTCAAAAACGGAGAAATTGACATGAATTGTCATTGATGTTAAAGTAAAAATGAACATGTCAATTTCTCTTTTTTTGAAAGGAGAATACATCTTGATAATAAGTGCAAGCAGGAGAACGGATATTCCGGCTTTTTATAGCGATTGGTTTTTTAAAAGAATTGAGGAAGGCTATGTTTTGGTGAGGAATCCTTTTAATTTTCATCAAGTCAGTAAAGTCTCTTTAAAGAAAGATGCAGTAGATGGCATTGTGTTTTGGACAAAAAATCCAGAAAAAATGATACCGAAATTGCATTTGATAGAGGACTATGCTTATTATTTTTTATTTACTTTAAATCCCTATGATAAAAGAATAGAGAGGAATGTGCCAGAAAAATCACATATAATTGAAGTTTTTAAAAAGCTGTCTAGCAAAATAGGGAAAGAGAGGGTAATTTGGCGTTATGACCCTATTATTTTAATTCCCGAATTTGATATAGAATACCATGTAAAAAGCTTTAAGGAAATAATGTCTGAACTTTACGGTTACACTTCAAAATGTATCATTAGTTTTGTGACCTTTTATCCTAAAATGCGTAAGAATTTAGAAAAGATAGGTGCTTATGAGATAAATAAAGAACAGAAGTTAGAAATTACATATAGATTTTATGAAATAGCGAAAGAGCACTCAATTAAACTTGAGACTTGTGCAGAAGAATTGGATTTATCTTCCTATGGTGTAGAGCATGCAAGATGTATAGATCCGGATTTAATAGCGGAACTTTCGGGGAAAAAGCTTAATGTAGGAAAAGATAAAAATCAGAGGAAGCTTTGTGGTTGCGCTGAAAGCGTCGATGTTGGTGCTTATGATACTTGTTTGCATGGTTGTATTTATTGCTATGCAAACAGCAATATAAGTTCTATAAAAGAAAATGTAAAGCAATATGATGTGAATTCTCCACTGTTGTGTAGCAAATTGGCTGAAAATGATGTAATAAAAGAAAGGGGAATTAAATCTTACGCTATTAGCCAAACTTCAATTTTTGATAAATGAAAATACTCGACCTTCAGGTTCCGGCAGGGTACCCCGTCAGGTGGCATCCATGCCTTAAGGTGACCGCCTCCGCCATCCATGGCTTCGGCCCTGCCTCCACCTTTGGTCTTGCTAAGTTTTGTTGCCGCTTTGTCACAAGTCACTCCTTATACAAAATATCTCCTTTACGAAAGTTTGTCTACAGTCTGAAGAGATAGTTTTTGACCATCCTTTATTTTTGTGCATAAAGCTCAATTATTTTTATTATAACTTCGACTGCTTTTTCCATTGCATATGTCGGTATAAATTCATATTTACCGTGAAAATTATGCCCTCCTGTGAATAAATTAGGTGTTGGAAGCCCCATATAGCTTAATCTTGCTCCATCAGTGCCTCCTCTTATAGGCACTATTTTAGGTTCCACTCCTACTAATTTCATTGCTTCTAATGCTGTATCGACTATGTGCATATGCTTTTCAATTATTTCTCTCATATTGTAATACTGGTCTTTAAGTTCAAGCTCTAGTGTGCCTTCACCGTATTTTTTATTTAATGTTTCTACAATGCTTTTTAGGTATTCTTTTTTATCTAAAAAAGTTTGCTTATTAAAATCTCTGATAATATAATACATTTTAGTTTGTTCTACATTGCCTTCAAAATTGTTCAAATGATAAAAACCTTCATATCCTTCAGTATGGGCAGGAGTTTCATGTTCAGGTAACATATTTTGGAGTTCTATTCCAATCAAAATGGAGTTTTTCATTTTTCCTTTTGCGGTTCCTGGATGCACATTTCTGCCATTAATTTTGATTTTAGCACTGGCAGCATTGAAATTTTCGTATTCTATTTCTCCAATTCCACCACCATCTACAGTATAAGCAAAATCACAATTAAATTTTTTTACATCAAATTTGTCTACACCCCTACCAATTTCTTCATCAGGTGTGAAGGTTACTTTTATATTGCCATGCTTTATTTCAGGATGATTTATTAAATATTCCATAGCTGTTATTATTTCTGCAATTCCTGCTTTATCATCAGCCCCTAAAAGAGTTGTTCCGTCTGTGGTGATTAAAGTTTTTCCTATGTAATTTTTGAGCTCTGGAAATTCAGTAGGAGATAATACTATGTTTTTTTCTTTGTTTAAGATTATATCTTTGCCATCATAATTTTCTATTATCTGAGGCTTTACATCTTTGCCGCACATGTCAGGACTTGTGTCCATATGAGCTATAAATCCTACTGTAGGGAGTTTTTTGTCAGTATTTGAAGGAAGTAAAGCCGTAACATAACCGTTTTCATCTACATTTACCTCTTTAAGGCCTATTTCTTCAAGCTCATTTGCTAATTCTTTTGAAAATATTAATTGACCTTCAGTGCTAGGATAACTTGAGGAACTTTCATTCGATGTTGTATGATATTTTATATATTTTAAAAATCTCTCCACTACTTTTGACATATAGAAAACCTCCATCATTTAAAATTTTTCCCAATGTAAAACTTCAGATAAAGATTTTTTATATTTTGGTTGAGGCTCTTCTGCGGGATATCCTAATGATATAATAGAAATCATTCTTAAGCTGTCAGGAATTTTGAGGTATTCGTTTATTTCTTTTTCGTAGGTTCTGTTATACCCCGCTACCCAACAGGAACCTATGCCGTAGGCAGTAGCTGCGAGTAATATATTTTCTGTTGCTGCTGAACCATCTTCTAAGTGATGTCTGTTATTTCTATCGCAATAGACGATGACACAAGCTCCTGCATCTTTAATAAATTTTCCATATGTAGCTTTTTCTGCTATGAATTTAAGTCTTTCTTTGTCTGTTATAACGACGAAATGCCAGGGCTGTGCGTTATTTCCACTGGGAGCAAGCCTTGCGCAGTCTATTATGTCTTCTAGTATTTCTTTTGGAATAGGTTTATCTATGTATTTCCTTATACTTCTTCTCTTTTTTAAAGCCTCTAATGCCTCCATAATTTCGCACCTCCTCTTTATATTATATCCCATAAAGTAAAAATTCCAAAAAGATTGACAAAAATTTAATACTGTATAAAAATAAAGCTAAGTAAACTTATACATACTTTTGAAAAACTTGAATAAGATAGATTTATGATATAAAATATGAGTATGTAAATAAAGAATGGAGGTTTACATATGAGGAAATTGATAGGTTTTGATTATTCAAAAGCATTGCAATTTGTAAGTGAAAAAGAAATTGAATATATGGAAAGGCATGCAAAGTTATCTCTTGATATGGTGCTTAATAAAAATGCTCAAGGGAATGACTTTTTAGGATGGGTAAGTCTTCCCAAAGATTATGATAAGGCAGAGTTTGAACACATTAAAAAAGCAGCAGAGAAGATTCAATCAGATTCTGATGTGCTTGTAGTTATAGGTATAGGTGGGTCTTATTTAGGGGCAAGAGCGGCAATTGAAATGCTTTCTCATTCCTTCTATAATTTATTGCCAAAAGGTAAGAGGAATACGCCGGAGATTTATTTTGCTGGAAACAGCATAAGTTCTACATATTTAAGTGATTTACTTGAACTTATAGAAGGCAAAGATGTTTCTATAAATGTAATATCTAAATCTGGTACTACCACAGAGCCTGCGATAGCTTTTAGGGTTTTTAGAGATTTCCTTGAGAAAAAATATGGAAAAGAAGGGGCTAAATCGAGAATATATGTGACAACAGATAGAGCGAAAGGAGCTTTAAAAAAATTAGCTGATGAAGAAGGATATGAAACATTTGTAATTCCTGATGATGTTGGAGGAAGATACTCAGTTTTGACAGCTGTAGGCCTTCTACCAATAGCAGTAGCAGGCATTAGCATAGACGATATGATGCAAGGTGCTTACGATGCTTCAACAGTCTATACTAAAGACAACCTTAATGAAAATATAAGCATGCAGTATGCAATTTTGAGAAATATTTTGTACAGAAAAGGCAAAGCTATAGAAATACTTGTAAATTATGAGCCAAAGCTTCACTATTTCTCTGAATGGTGGAAACAGCTTTTTGGAGAAAGTGAAGGTAAAGACAATAAGGGAATTTATCCTGCTTCAGTAGATTTTACGACAGATTTACACTCAATGGGGCAGTTTATACAAGAGGGAAGCAGAAATATTTTTGAAACAGTTTTAAATGTTGAAAAACCTGTTAAAGATATAGTTATAAATGAAGACAAGGACAATATAGATGGGCTTAACTTTTTAGCAGGAAAAACTATAGATTTTGTCAATAAAAAGGCTTTTGAAGGTACATTATTGGCTCATACAGATGGAAATGTTCCTAACTTCGTGGTAAATATTCCGGAAATATCACCTTATTACTTTGGTAATTTGGTATATTTCTTTGAAATGGCTTGTGCTATAAGCGGATATATAAATGGGGTTAATCCATTTGACCAACCAGGAGTAGAGGCTTACAAGAAAAATATGTTTGCACTTTTAGGAAAACCAGGATATGAAAAAGAAAAAGAATTGTTAGAAAAAAGATTGGGAAAATAAATTAAAGGCCGGGCAATTGCGCGGCCTTTTTAAATAGGGGTTAACTTATTTTTTTGTGTACATTAAATCGTAGTATTCTTTTAACATTCTATTAGCTGAGAAAGCTTCATAAGTCGTCCTTATACTTTCTCTCATCATATTTTCCCATTTCGCTTTATCGTTGTAGTAGGTTGGAACTACTTTATTTAAAAGGACGTTATAAAGTGCTTCGAGGTCGTGTTTGTCTAATTCTTCTATGTTGTCAGACTCAAAACCATCTCCAAATTGCCAGCCATTTACTCCGTCTATACAAGCTTCTGGCCACCATCCATCTAAAATACTTAAATTTAGCACTCCGTTCATGGCGGCTTTCATGCCGGAGGTACCACTGGCCTCTAATGGTCTTCTTGGATTGTTTAACCACACATCAGCGCCTCGAGTAAGCATTTTTCCTATTGTCATGTCGTAATCTTCTAGGAATACTACGCTTTCAGGATATTTCTTTGTCATGTCTATTAATTTTGCGACAATTTTTTTACCCACGTCATCTAATGGATGACCTTTTCCTGAAAATACCATTTGAATTTTTTTAGACCTTAAATAATCACCTATAACTTCGTCATTGGTAAATATAAGGTCGCTTCTTTTGTAAGGAGCAGCTCTCCTTGAAAAACCTATCAAAAGCTTGTCAGTGTCCAATTTAACTCCTGTCCTTTGATATACAAAATCAATTAAGTCTTGTTTCAAAATATTATGAGTTTGTAGGAGTCCTTCACCTTTGTTGTAGGCTTCTATTATCCTTTTATCTACCCAAGTGTTTCTGTCAATACCATTGGTTATGGAGATTATAGGTGCTTTGTTGTCAACATGTTGCCACATTTTGTTTGCAGTTTGCCCGTGAAGTTTTGAGACACCGTTTGCAATGCGAGAAAGTCTCAAACCTGCGACTGTCATATTAAAAGGAACACCACCGATTTGAGCCATTTGCTCAATTGAAAGACCATTGTTTGCGCCCATGTACATAAGAAGTTCTAAATCGTGAGATTCGTTTCCTTCTTTAACAGGGGTATGGGTTGTAAATACTACTTCTTCTCTTGTAGCTTTCCACGCCTCTTCAAAGCTCATATTTTGATTTTCCATTTTCTCTCTTATAAGCTCAATGGCTGCTAATACTGCATGCCCTTCGTTAAAATGATAAACATCTACATCAATTCCCAAAGCTCTTAAAGCTCTTACTCCGCCAATGCCTAACACTATTTCTTGTGCGACTCTTTCTTCGCCAAACCATCCATAAAGTTGACCTGTTATCCATCTATCTCCATTTTCTGGTATATCTGTGTCAAGCAAATACAAAGGTGCATTGTCAAAGCTGTCTACCAACCATACTTTGCAGTATACATCTTTGTTTCTTATTTTTACTTTTACCTTTACTCCTGTGTCCTTTAAAAAGTCGTATTTGCGTGTGTAATTGCGATAAGCATCATAAGGGTATCCGTCTTCACCGATATGTTGTTCTGTATAACCTTGTTTCCACAGTATGCCTATTCCTACTAAAGGCATACCTAATTCTTTTGCGGCTTTTAGATGGTCTCCTGCTAAAATGCCAAGACCACCTGCGTATAGTTTGAAATCTGATTGTAAGCCGTATTCCATGCAGAAATAGGCTACTTTTGGCAATTTTTCATTACTCATATTAAACCTCCTCATTTTTCAAGTGTTAAGTATATTATAATATTAAAAAAATCATTATGCAAGTGGTTGCACAAGTATTAAAAATAAAAGCAGTGTTATTGCTCAATAATTTTTATATCTATGTACGGGCCACTCAGTGAATGCTAATACTAAAAGCATTATAAAATTCACAATAGGTATAAACATCAAAAGGCCATATGCTCCTCCATAACCAGTTTTATCAAAAATTTTCCACCAGATTAAACCATAAAGTATAATTGATCCAATAGAAAGGATACCAAAAATAAGAGATGAGAACATGAAAAACATTCCTTTCTCGAAAATTTGTATTCTTTACAATTATAGTATAGCAAATAATATAAAAAATTTACAGATTTATTTTAAAAAAGTTAAAAGCCTGCAAAATCTTTAGAGAGGGACAAAAAAATTTCTATTGACATAGGAGTTAATCCATAGTATCATATAGCTTAAATAGTTTAACAATTTAATACTTTAAAATCTCTTATCGAGAGTGGTGGAGGGACTGGCCCGATGAAACCCGGCAACCGGCATTTTATATGCGTCTTGGTGCCAATTCCAGCAGCGTTTCGCTGAAAGATGAGAGAGTATTAGTGTCTCTTCTTTTGGCGAAGAGACTTTTTTATTTTTAGAAATGGAGGCGATGTAGATGTTGAAAAATGAAAATTTGTGTACTAAACTTAAGAAAAGGAAGTTTGTTGTGACAGCAGAAATTTCTACGCCAAAAGGGGTAGATATAACGAAAACTATTGAAGAAGCGAGAAAATTAAAAGGCATTGTAGATGCCTTAAATATAACGGATTCTCCTATGGCGAATATGCGAATGAGTCCCATAGCAGTAGCTCACCTCTTGCAAGACCACTTAAACATTGAAACTATTTTTCATTTGACCTGTAGAGACAGAAATTTAATTGGGCTTCAGTCTGAACTCCTTGGAGCTTATGCATTAGGGGTAAGAAATATATTAGCTTTGACAGGAGACGACCCCTCCCATGGTGATACTCCTCAAGCTAAGGGGGTATACGATGTAGATTCTATTGGGCTTTTAAAGATTATCAGTGCCTTTAATAGAGGTTATGATTACAATGGCAATAAATTAGATTCACCAACAGAATTTTGTGCAGGTACTACTGCAAATCCAAGTGATTTAAGAGAAGAGGCCATAGAAAAGCTTAAAGTTAAGATAGAAGCAGGGGCAGAGTTTATTCAAACACAACCAGTTTATGATGAAGATATTTTATTTAAGTTTATTGAAAAGATTAAAAATTTCAATGTACCACTTTTGGTAGGCATATTACCTCTTAAAAGCTATAAAATGGCAGTCAATTTAAATGAAAAAGTGCCAGGTATAGATATTCCAGAAAAAGTTTTAGAAAGGCTAAAGGATGGAGGAAAAGAAGAAGGAATAAACATAGCTGTAGAGTTTATAAAACGGATACGCAGTGAAGTTGGGGGAATTCACATTATGCCTTTAGGAAGTACAGATGCTGTGTTGGAAATAATTTCAAGAGTTGATGATTTGGCCTGTGATTTTAAAGAAAATAAAGTACAAATGAATTAAATGGAGGTAAAAAATGTTAGACATTTTTAAAGAACTTTCAAATAGAGTGATTGTTTTTGATGGAGCAATGGGAACACAACTTCAAGAGAGGGGTTTAAAAACGGGAGAGTGTCCCGAATATATGAATATAACCCATCCAGAAGTAGTATTTGATATCCACAAGTCCTATATAGAAGCAGGAGCGGATGTAATTGAAACAAATACATTTGGGGCTAACAGGATAAAATTAGCAAAATATGGACTAGAAAATGAGGTTTTCAATATTGTCACTCAAGCAGTTAAAATAGCTAAAGAAGCTTCCAAAGATAAACCCGTTGCACTTTCTATAGGACCTATTGGCGAGCTTTTGACCCCCTATGGAGACATGACTTTTGATGAGGCTTATGATGTTTTTAAAGAAGTAGTTATAGCTGCAGAAAGTGCAGGAGCAGATATTGTTTTAATTGAAACAATGTCAGATATGCTGGAGGCAAAAGCTGCCATTCTTGCTGCTAAAGAGAATTCAAACATGAAAGTTATATGTACAATGACTTTTCAAGAAGATGGAAGGACTCTCATGGGGTCAGACCCTATAACTGTAGTAGTTAGTTTACAAGGATTAGGATTAGATGCCATTGGCGTTAACTGCTCGACAGGTCCCGATAAAATGGTAAGTGTAGTGGAAAAAATGTCTCAAGTTTCTCGCATACCTATTATTGCACAACCTAATGCAGGTATGCCTGTGATTAGAGACGGCAAAACAGTTTATGACTTAAAACCAGAAGAATTTGCTAGTTTCTTTCCTTCTCTTGTTGAAAAAGGTGCCTCTATAGTTGGGGGGTGCTGCGGTACTACTCCTCACTATATAAAACTTGTTAAAGAGGCTGTAAAAGATTTAAAGCCAAAAGTTAAAGTAAACAAATTTACAGCTGTAGCTTCTAATACAAAAACAGTTTTCATAGGTGAAAATTATCCTTTAAGGGTTATAGGGGAGCGTATTAATCCAACTGGGAAGAAGAAGTTAAGTGAGGCTTTTTTGGCCGGAGATGTAGGTTTAGCAGTAGAGGAAGCTATAAAACAGCAAAAATGTGGAGCAGAAATATTGGATGTAAATGTAGGGGTACCAGGAATAGATGAGGAGCAATTACTTCCCAAGGTAGTTTCTGAAATACAAAATGTAGTAGACCTTCCTCTTCAAATAGATAGCACTAATATTAAAGCGATAGAAAAAACTATAAGAATTTTAAGAGGTAGACCCATAATCAACTCTGTAAGTGCAAAAGAGGAAAGTTTAAAAGAAGTGCTTCCTATTGTTAAAAAATACGGAGCTTGTGTTGTAGGACTTACTGTAGGAGATAAAGGGCTTCCCAAAGATAGGCATGAAAGAATTGAAAATGCGGAAAAAATTATAAAAAAAGCGGAAGAGTATGGCATACCTAAAGAGGACATATTGATAGATTGTATTGTGCTGACGGTTTCTTCTGAGCAGGAGGCTGCAATTGAGACTTTAGAAGCGATAAAATTGGCTAAAGAAGAGTTAGGAGCAAATACTGTTGTAGGACTTAGCAATGTTTCCTTTGGTTTACCTGAAAGAAGGTTGATAAACTCTACTTTTTTAGCAATGGCAGCATCTTATGGGCTTACTACTGCTATTATAAATCCCTGCGATGAAGCCATGATGGACACTTTGAGGGCTTCAATGGTTTTACTAAATAAAGATAAAGGCAGTGTGAATTATCTGAATATATATGGGAAAAAGCAAAAAGAGGAGGTCAAAGAGAAAGAACAACAAAAAATTCAAGAAGAAGATTTAAAATCAAAACTCTATATCCAGATTTTAGAAGGCAAAAAGTCAGGAGTAGAAGATATAGTAAAAAATATTTTAGAGGAGGAAGTTCAGCCTCTTTCTATAGTTGATAACATAATAATTCCTGCCTTAAAAGAAGTGGGAGATAGATATGAAAAAGGCATATATTTCTTGCCACAACTTTTGAGCTCTGCAGAAGTGGTGCAAAGTGCTTTCAAGATAATAAAAGAAAAGCTTCCAAAAGGTTCAGTATCTAAAGGTAAAATAATACTTGCTACAGTTGAAGGAGATGTACATGATATAGGAAAAAATATAGTAAAAGTTTTGCTTGAAAACTATGGATATGATGTAATTGACTTAGGAAAAGATGTCAAAGGAGAAGTGATATTAGAAGAAATAAGACGGAGTGGGGCACCATTAGTAGGTTTAAGTGCTTTAATGACAACTACTTTATTTAACATGGAAAAAATTATCAAACTGCTTAAAGCAAATACTGATGTGAAAATAATGGTAGGCGGGGCTGTTTTGACTGAGGAATATGCCTATAAGATTGGAGCAGATTATTACGGAAAAACGGCTCAAGATGCAGTTAAAATTGCTGATAAGTTTTTCTTAAAAAATGCTCTTTTATGTAAAACTTGTGGTATTTAAAGGTGGTGTTGAAGTGTCAATAATATAAATGCTGCTGTTACCATAAAAGTTAAGGACCTTGATAAAATAGTAGAAGGAAAATGGGTAGATGTATGCCAATAGACATACATCTACTTTTTTAAAAGAA
Organism: Thermoanaerobacter uzonensis DSM 18761; assembly: GCF_900129115.1. Lineage (NCBI taxonomy): Bacteria > Bacillati > Bacillota > Clostridia > Thermoanaerobacterales > Thermoanaerobacteraceae > Thermoanaerobacter > Thermoanaerobacter uzonensis. Next base: position 15,564 of record NZ_FQUR01000010.1, read on the forward strand.
TTTTTTACTTTCCATATATTCTCTTACCTGTACTAAAGTCTCTCCAAATCTTTGAAAGTGTACAATTTCCCTTTCTCTCAAAAACCTTAGAGTATCTTTTACACAAGGGTCATCTGTAAGATTTATTAAATGTTCATAAGTTGCTCTTGCTTTTTCTTCGGCTGCCATATCTTCGTGTAGATCAGCGATTGCATCTCCTTTAGCCTGGATATAGGCGGCGGTCCACAGCATTCCAGTTGTATCTGCGTAGAATAAGCCTCTATCATGTTCTGTATAGTATTCCCCTAATCCTTCTCTCTTTAATATTTCTACTGGTACTCCTTTTAAAAGTTTGAAAACAAGAGTTGCTATTATTTCAAGGTGTGCTAATTCTTCTGTAGCAATGTCTGTCAAAACTGCTTTTGCTTTTCCCGTAGGCATGACGAATCGCTGAGTTTGGTATCTTAAGGCGGCTGCCAATTCTCCATCAGGGCCTCCATATTGGGCGATGAGGTATTTTGCCATTTTTACATCTGGTTTGCATACTTTAGCAGGATATTGTAGTTTCTTTTCATAAACCCACATAGCAAAGTCCTCCTCAATATTCTATTTCCCAAGGCCATGGGTCATCTATCCATTTCCAAGGATATTGACTTTGTGAATGACCAAAAACTATCAAAGGTCCGTAAAATTGTTCATATTGCTGTTTTAGCATAGACAATTGATTAGAATAATAGTTGTAGTCTTGAAGAGCTTTTTGGTCCTCGGGATGAGTATCTAAATATAGATTCAAATCTATGCAGGTAAACTCCATTTCCATGATTTTCTTAAGCATAGATATTTGATTGCTATCCATTTTATCACCTCATTTTTTCGCCTACATAAGGCATATCAAGTTCAGGAAAGGCAGTGCCTTTTTTAATGGCTTCTTCCGGAGGATAAAGAGATACATACTTCTGTAAAGGCACATAAGCTTGTGCAAGCTTTAGAGAAGGAAAAGCATAATCTTGTATATAAGGATTATAGTCGTACATTTTTTAAACCTCCAAATCTGTAGTTTTACTAATATAATATTCTTGTATATATGTTTGTGATACAGTAAAAAAACAGCCATTTTGGCTGTTCAGACTGTAGACAAACTTTCGGAAATAGGATATTTTGCAATCGGTGCGACTTGTGACAAAGCGGCAACAAAACTTAGTAAGACCGAGGGTGGAGGCAGGGCCGTAGCCACGGATGGCGGAGGCGGGCACTAAGACAAGGAGGTCGGATGTGCCCGGTACCCTGCCGGAACACGAAGGTCGAGTTTAGTTTTGTCGCTTTGGAACATCGGAGCGACGATGCAAAATATCCTATTTAAAAATTTTGAACTTTGTCAACAAGATGAACGGCCATTTTGGCTGCTTTAATGAACTCCTAATAGTACAAGCATTATTCCACCTGCTATTGCCGTTCCAAAAACTCCGGCAAGATTCGGTCCCATGGCGTGCATTATTAAAAAGTTGTAAGGATTTTCTTTTATGGCTACAGAGTGGGATACTCTCGCAGCTATTGGAACAGAAGCTATACCTGCAGAACCTATAAGGGGATTTATCTTTCCACCAGAGAGCTTATTTAAAAACTTAGCTCCCAGTATACCTCCAGCTGTTCCTGTCATGAAAGCTATAAGCCCTAAGACGATTATTTCTAATGTCTTAATGGTCAAAAAAGTATCTGCTTTCATTGTAGAGCCTATAGAAACTCCTAACAATATTGTAATTACATTCATAAATTCTCCACTGGCTGTTTTTGCAAGCCTTTCTACAACTCCCGATTCTTTTAGAAGATTTCCTAACATTAACATTGTTATAAGAGGAGCAATTGGAGGAAGTAGTAAATTTATTAAAACAGTTATTACAATAGGAAAGGCTATTTTTTCTGTTTTTGAAACGGGTCTCATCTGTTTCATCATTATTTGCCTTTCCTCTTTTGTAGTAAGTAACCTCATGATAGGAGGTTGTATTAAAGGCATTAACGCCATATAAGAATACGCAGCGACAGATATTTGAGCCATAAGGTGGGGAGCTAATTTTTGAGTTACATAAATTGCCATTGGACCGTCTGCCCCGCCAATTATTCCTATTGCCCCCGCTTCAAATATACTAAAACCTAAAACCTTAGCTCCTATTAACGCTATAAATATTCCTATATGGGCAAAAGCACCTAAAATCATTAAACTAGGATTCGCAATCATAGGTCCAAAGTCCGTCATGGCACCTACGCCGAGGAAGATAAGGGGAGGATAGATAACCTTTTCAACCCCTAAGTAAAAAAAGTGTATAAGTCCTCCAGGTTGTAATAAATCAGTAGCTGGTATGTTTGCTACAATACTGCCAAAACCTATTGGAAGAAGTAAAAATGGCTCATATTTTTTTACAATAGCTAAATATATGAGAAATATTCCCACAAAGATTAAAAAGATATTGCCCAAAGTTAAATGAACAAGCCCAGTAGTTTGTATCATATCCTTAAAAAGCTTTAAGAGAATATCCATTTGTGTCACTCCTTATTTTTTGTTAATAAATTTTTCGATTTTACTAAATAACGGAAATATCTTTGATAATATAGCACCAATTAATAAAAGAAGCATTGACAACAAAACCATGTCTATGATTGACAAATAAATAGCTCCTAAAACTGTATCTGGTACCATTATTTCACCTCCTGAAAAAATAAAAGAGCCATAGTATTATGACTCTTTCCCTCTGTCTCCCCTTATGTACTTTATAAGTGCATTATTCCAAAACCCAACCTCTCATGATTCGTTAGAGGATGTAAAGCTGATTTTCCAAACATTGAAACTGCAATCCATGTGTTATCTGCTACAACTGCAATTTTCATCATAAGGCTTACATCTAAGGGCAAAGTCAAGGATAAAGATTTTACAGCTTCAATTGTAGCATGTAAGAGGGCGTGCATAGAAGTTGAATTTTTTTCAATCACATTATTGTTTAAAGCTGCTCCTACCACTGCAGAGACTATTTTTTCATTGAATTCGCTGCTTTTACCTCCCAGCTCTGTTACGGCGCATTTGTAACCTTTTTCTATGAGAACTTTTTTGATTTCTTCTTCTTCCTCTCTATTTGAGGAAAGAGACAATACTATGGCTCCTTTTGCAACTGTTAAGTTGTTTATAAACACTTTAATTCTTCATCCTTTCTCACTCTTTCACTCTCTCACCCAGTATTAGTATACAACGTTATTAAAATTATGTAAAGGTTATTTTATTTTTTGATGAAAACATTTTAATATTAGAATTATTAAGCAAAATAAGGTATAATCTAGATAGCAAAGGAGGAATGACAGTGAGAAGAAATGATGTGATAACAGTTGAGATAAAAGACATGGAATTTGGTGGATTTGGGATAGGCTATTTTGAGGGGAAAAAAGTAAAAATAAAAGGAGCACTTTTGGGGCAAAAAATAAAGGCAAAAGTTAAAAAAGTAAAAAAGGATATGGTAGAAGGCGAAATAGTGGAAGTAATAGAGAATTCTACTTTGGAGAAGCAAAGCCTTTGCCCTCACTTTGGGGACTGTGGCGGCTGTACTTATCAAAATGTTAGCTATCAAGATCAACTTGAGATAAAAGAAGATATTGTGAAAAAGCTTTTTGAAAAAGAAGGAATAAGAGATTATGAATTTTTAGGTATTGTGAAAAGTCCTAAAGAGCATGGTTATAGGAATAAAATGGAATACACTTTTGGAAAAGATAAAGAAGGCAATGGGGCGTTAGGACTTCATAGAAAAGGTCGATTTTATGAGGTAATCATGACAGATAAATGTAATATTGCTGATGATGACTTTATTAAAGCTTTAACTCTTACTTTTGATTATGCAATAAAAAAAGGGCTTCCTTTTTATGACAAAAAGACTCATGAAGGTTTTTTGAGACATTTGGTGGTTCGGAAAGCTTCAAAATCAAGGGAAATTTTGTTGAATATTGTGACAACAACACAGTTGCAACATGATTTTACAGAGCTTATTGAAAGATATAAAAATGCGAATTTTGAAAGTCGGCTTGTAGGTGTACTACATACTCAAAACGATTCCTGGTCAGATGCTGTAGTATGCGAAAGATTGAAAGTGTTATATGGAAGAGATTATCTCATAGAAGAGATTTTGGATTTAAAATTTAAAATAAGTGCGTTTTCTTTTTTTCAAACTAATTCACACGGAGCAGAAAAACTTTATGAGACGGTGAGGGAATTTGCAGGAGATGTATCTGACAAAATAGTTTTTGATTTGTATTCTGGTACTGGAACCATAGGTATAATTATGGCTCCAATGGCTAAAAAGGTGATTGGGATAGAACTTGTGGAAGAAGCAGTTATGTCGGCGAGGGAAAACGCAGAACTCAATGGACTTAAAAATTGCACTTTCATTGCTGGTGATGTCTCAAAGAAACTCAAAGAAATTAAAGAAATGCCTGATGTGGTGATTGTGGACCCGCCAAGGTCTGGAATCAATCCAAAAGCGCTTGAAGACATTGTGAAATTTAACGCTGAAAAAATAGTGTATGTTTCGTGTAATCCTGAATCTCTTGTAAGAGATTTAAAAACCCTCAGTGAAGATGTATATAAAGTGAAAAAAGTAAAATGTGTAGACATGTTTCCTCATACTTATCATGTTGAGACGGTAGTTTTAATAGAAAGAAAGTAAGAATGAGGAGGTGAGCCGTTTGGCCAATCAGAATTTAAAAAGGATTATTTTAGAGGTTGTAAATAACCAGATTAGAGACAATAATCCACCAATTACCAAAGTGACACTGGAAAGACTGAAAAAATCAGGATACACAGAACAACAGGCAAAAGAAAAAATCGCCGCAATATTAATAGAAGAAATATACGATGTGCTAAAAAATGGTGAAGCCTACAATGAAGAACGATATGCTAAAAAACTGTCGACTTTGAAATAGATGTCATAGTGAAAGAATTGATGAAGCAGGTTTTATTAAACTAATGCAATTTTTATAAAAAAATTAAAACCATACTCCAAGTTAAGCGATATTATTGAAAAGCTGATCAAAAAAGATTAAAAAAGCATGGAAGGTCCAAATAACAGTGCATAAGTATATGGTAATTATTTCAAAGGTGTGGTATACTAAATATTAGAAAACAAAGAGGGGTGAAATTATGCAAAAGTATGTTGAATTTACTTATAATGGAAAAACATTAAGAGGTATGATGCACTTACCTGACGGTATTCACGGAAAAGTCCCTATGGTGGCTATTTTCCACGGTTTTACTGGCAATAAAATGGAGCCTCACTTTATTTTTGTAAAGCTTTCACGACAGCTGGAAAAAGTGGGTATAGGCAGCGTTAGGTTTGATTTTTACGGTTCTGGGGAAAGTGATGGAGATTTTAGCGAAATGACTTTTAGTGGAGAGTTGGAAGATGCAAGGCAGATAATAAAATTTGTAAAAAATGAATCTATGACTGATGTAGAAAATATAGGTATTTTAGGCCTTAGCATGGGAGGAGCAGTGGCTGGAGTTATCGCAAGTGAGTTAAGGGAGGAAATAAAGGCTTTGGCTCTTTGGGCACCTGCTTTTAATATGCCGGAATTGATTTTGGAGCAAAGTAAAAGTGCTGACGAAAAAATGCTAGGAATGCTTGAAAGAGAGGGAATAATTGACATCGGCGGCTTAGCTTTGAGTAAAGAATTTATAGACGACTTGATAAAACTAAATATATTTGAACTTTCCAAAGGGTATGATAAACCGGTTTTGATAGTTCATGGCACAGAAGATGCAGCGGTAAAATATGAGGTATCAGATAAAATACTTGAAGAAGTGTATAAAGGCAATGCAAAGCGAATTACCATTGAAGGTGCAGATCACACTTTCAATAAGTTAGAATGGGAGAAAAAGGCTATAGAAGAGTCTATTAATTTCTTTAAAGAAAATTTAAAGGGATAGCAAGTGCTATCCTTTAAGTTTTTATATATTTTTTAAAGATTTGATATAATTAAAACATACTAAAATACTAGGTCTTAAATTGGAGGTTGAATAGCTATGGAAAAAGAAAACAGATTTTATGATACCAAAACTTTTTATAGATTTGTTGAGGATTTTTTAACAAACAAAGGACAGCCTAAACCTAAAAAAAGAGTGAAATTGAGTAAAGACTTTATGGAAAGAATTATGCTGGCAGTGACACAAGTAAATGGATGTCCTTACTGCAGTTATTTTCATGCTAAAGAAGCTTTAAGAGCTGGTATGTCCAATGAGGAAGTAAAAAAATTATTAAAGGGCGAGTTTGGCGATGTGCCGGATGATCAATTAGCTGCTATACTCTTTGCTGAGCACTATGCGGAGACAGCAGGAAATTTTGATGAAGAGGCATATAAAAAGCTTGTAGAGACTTATGGGGAAGATTATACATATAGTATTATGAGAGCTATAAGAGCGATAATGGTAGGGAATACCCATGGAAATGCTTTTAGCGCGTTGGTAAACAGGCTAAAAGGAAAACCTTACAAAAATAGTAATTTAAAGGATGAATTAGGTATAATTTTTGGAATCTTCGTATTTGTACCTGCCGCATTGATTAATCAACTTTTTAAAAGAAAAGTAAATCATACCACTAATTCCAAAAATTAAGTTGTAAAATAGGGGTGGGGAAAATGTACGGAATTGTTTTAGAGGGTGGAGGTGCAAGGGGTGCATATCAGATAGGAGCTTACAAAGCTTTGGCTGAAAAAGGTATAGATGTAAGAGGGGTAGCAGGGACTTCTGTTGGAGCTTTAAATGGTGCTATTATTGCACAGGGTAATTTTGAAAAAGCTTATGAACTGTGGCATGATATTTCTTATTCTAAAGTCATTAAGGCTAATGATGAGGAAATTGAGAGGCTTAAGAAAGGAAGATGGAGAAGAGAAGATATTTTTTTGGTTACGCAGTTGCTAAAGGGAATTATTGAGGAGGGTGGACTTGATATATCTCCTCTTAAGAATTTGTTAAAAGAGGTTATAGACGAAAATAAGATAAGAAATTCAGGGAAAGACTTTGCAATTGTTACTGTTTCTTTAAGTGATTTTAAGCCTATGGAGCTATATATTGAAGACATACCTTATGGTAAGCTTGTGGATTATTTGATGGCAAGTGCTTATTTACCCATCTTTAAAAGAGAGAAAATTGATGGAAAAAGTTATCTGGATGGAGGAGTATACAACAATCTTCCGGCTGATTTACTCATAAAAAAAGGCTATAAAGATTTGATAATCATAAGGACTGGCAGTTTTGGCATAGTCAAAAAAATTGATTTTAAAGGTTTAAATACATTAGTTATTTCTCCAAAGGAAGATTTAGGAGGGATTTTAGATTTTGATAAAAATGTTGTAAGGTATAACCTTAAATTAGGATACTTTGATGGTTTAAAGGCTTTAAAAGGACTAAAGGGAGATAAGTATTATATCGAACCGAAAGGGGAAAAGGAATATTTTATCCGTTATCTTATGAATTTAGAGGAAAGAAGAATTGAAAATTTAAAGGATATCTTTAGAGTAAATAAAGAAATTCCAGCAAAAAGAGCTTTGTTTGAAGTTATTATTCCTAAATTGTGCTCCTTATTGGATTTGAAAGTCGATGTCGATTACGATGAAATATTTTTAACTCTTTTAGAAAATCTGGCGGAGATTTATGAAATAGAGAGATTTAGGGTTTATACCTACGAAAAGCTGATTAGTGCTGTAAGGGAGAAAATTAATTGTGACAAAGAAGTTGTTGAGGAAGATAAAGAAGAAATAGAAGAAATAATAGAAAGGGTAATTAAAAAGATAGATATGCTTTCTATATTTACTAAAAACGAAGTTATAAAGGAAGTCGGGAAAGTTATTTTTAGTTGACTTACTGTAAGAGTGCTTAATTAGAGGACGGATAAAATGGAGATAGAGATGTTGATAATCATTTTTTTGTGTGATATGATGAAACCAAAGAAAGGAGGAATTTGTGGTTAGAGAAAAACTATGACGGTTATAAAGCTTATTCCGTTTCAAAATATAATGAGAATGCGCAAAAAGGAGTGTGGAAAGAAACTTTAAAATTATTGAAAAAGCTCGGATATGAGATAGAATCTTTGTAAATCTGGAGTAAAGAAGGAGATTACAATGGGAATTGTGTTTTTGTCCATCATTGGAATTATGAGTGGATTTATACTTTTTTCAAAGGTAATCATTATTCATAAAGAAGGGACTTACAAAAATGGCAGAAAAGTTTCTGTAATTATTCCTGCGCGAAATGAAGAAAAGAATCTTCCACATCTCCTTAAAAGTTTAAAAGAACAAGCCTATAAGCCTTATGAAATTATTGTAGTTGATGATTTTTCTGAAGATTCTACAAGCGAAATAGCCAAAGTTTTTGGAGCTAAAGTGATAAAAAACAAGGAATTACCACAAGGATGGACAGGGAAAAACTGGGCTTTGTGGAACGGATTTTTAGAGTCTAGTGGAGATGTACTCATTTTCCTTGATGCAGATGTTAGACTATCTCCTTTTGCAATAGAGTCTCTTGTTAAGGAGCAGGCAAAGGTTGGGGGAGCAATATCTGTAATTCCTTATCATTACACAGAAAAATTTTATGAAAGACTTGCTCTTATAGCTAATATTTTAGGGATATTTGCTTTTACTTCTCCTTTTGAAAGAAAAAGTCCAAAAGGCTTATATGGGTCATGTATAGTAGTGGATAGGGAAAATTATGAGAAAGTTAAAGGACACTACAGTGTAAAGGGAGAGATATTAGATGACCTTAATTTAGGCAAAAAGTTCTCAGATGCAAAAATTAACATTAAAAACTTTATTGGATATGACCTTGTCTCTTTTAGGATGTATCCTTATGGAATTATAAGTGAAATACATGGATTTAGCAAAGGAGCAATTTTGAGTGCAAATACTTTAAGCTTTGGAACGATTTTCTTGATAGTTTTATGGCTTTTAGGACTTGTATTAGTGGGATTTATAACTCCTTTTTTGGTTTTTTCTCATTCACCTATTGCTATTTTTTACGAAATTGGCTATCTTTTTTATACTCTGCAAATACTATATTTTACAAAGTATACAGGAAGATTTGGTATATTTATTCCTATTTTTCATTTTATTTCGACAGCCTTTTTTATACTAATAATTTTACATTCTTTTTATCAGGTAGCATTCAAGAAAAAAGTTTTATGGAAGGGTAGAGAAATAAGTGTAGGAAGAAGGAATAATGTATGATTATTTTACTTAGTATTATAGAGTTCGGTTGTGGCTCTTTTATGTTTTCCTATTGGATAGGTCGTATGGTAGGTAAAAGATTAGAGGAAATACGGGATGGAAATCCTGGAGCTTTTAATCTTGGCCATGCGGCTGGCTTTAAAATGGGGGTTATCGGTGCTACTTTTGATTTCATGAAAGGTTACTTTCCACTTGTGTATTTCCTTGAAAAAGAATATGTTACAGGAAATGCCATTGTAATTGTGGCAATAGCACCTATTTTGGGGCACGCTTTTTCCCCATTTTTGAAATTTAAAGGGGGTAAAGCATTAGCTACTACTTTTGGAGTGTGGAGTGCAATTACCCGTTTTAAAGCTTCCTTTATGTACGCTGTTATCCTTGGAATTTTAAAATTAGTGGAGAGAATGTATAATAAAGGGAAACCTTCTATACCTGAAATAGATGCTGTATTAGACCTTGTTGGTTTTGGTATTCTAGGTGGGCTGTTATTTTTGAGTAGTGTTGAAAGTTACTTACTTTTACTATGGATGCTCAACTTTGTTGTGCTTTTATATAAAAGAAAGAAGGATATGAATGTTGTTTTAAAGGCCAAAATGGTAAAATAATGATGTATATTTTGCATACTTTAATTAAAATCAGTTGGGAGTGTATGAAGTGGAATCCATTTATATTGCAATAACCGGATGTCAACATTATTACGGTACAAAAGTTTTGAAACCAGGCACGATTGTAAGATTAGAAAAGGATTTAGACAATGACTATGATGATGAAGCAATAGCTGTTACCCTTGCGCCATTAGGGCAAGTGGGATATGTAGCTAATAGTGTTGGAACTGTTCCAAGAGGATGTTATAGTGCAGGTCGGATTTATGATAAATTTGAAAATTACGCTTTTGCTATGATAAAATTTGTAACAAAAGACTTTGCCATTGCAGAATTTTTAGAAGAGGACTTTATAAAAGTTACTATAAAGTTCCGACTAAAAGAAAAAAGAAAGAAAAAGTACAAAAATAAAACTTAAATGGTGAGAAAATATGGAATACAAACAATCATCTATATTTGATAATGAAGTGAGGAAAAACAAACCTTTGGCCGACAGGATGAGACCCAAAACTTTAGATGAGTTTGTAGGTCAAGAACATCTTTTAGGTAAAGGGAAATTACTTAGGGAATTGATTGAAAAGGACAATATTACTTCAATGATTTTGTGGGGGCCGCCAGGGGTAGGTAAAACTACTCTTGCTATGATTATAGCCAATATGACAAATTCTAAATTTGTCACCTTTAGTGCTGTTTTATCAGGTATCAAAGAAATAAAGGAGATTATGGCAAAAGCTGAACTGGATGCTATGTATGGAACTAGAACTGTTGTATTTATTGATGAAATTCATCGTTTTAATAAAGCTCAGCAGGATGCTTTTTTGCCTCATGTGGAAAAGGGGAATATAATATTAATTGGTGCAACTACAGAAAATCCCTCTTTTGAGGTGAACTCAGCTCTTTTGTCTCGTTCTAAAGTTTTTGTTATGAAACCTCTTACAGAAGAAGATTTACTTATACTGCTTAAAAGAGCGCTAAAAGATGAACAAAATGGATTGGGTATGTACAAAATTGGTATAACAGAAGAACAGCTCAAAAAAATTGCACTTTTTGCAAATGGAGATGCGAGAGTTGCTTTAAACACATTGGAGATTGCAGTTATGGCAGCAGAGGTAATTGAGGGGAAAAGAATTGTCACAGATGATATATTAGCAGATGCAATGCAAAAAAAAACTTTGCTGTATGATAAACAGGGAGAGGAGCACTATAATTTAATATCCGCTTTTCACAAATCTTTAAGAAATAGCGATTGGGATGCGGCAGTGTATTGGCTTGCAAGGATGTTAGAAGCGGGAGAAGACCCTCTCTATGTCGCAAGAAGGATGATACGCTTTGCTTCTGAAGATATTGGGCTTGCAGATCCTCAAGCTCTTGAAATGGCTGTTGCAGCATATAATGCTTGCCATTATATTGGAATGCCTGAATGTAGTGTAAATTTGGCACAGGTGGCAATATATTTAGCGTTAGCTCCTAAATCTAATGCGGTATACATGGCATATAATAAAGCTAAAAAAGATGCAGAAGAGACAATTGCTGAAAGTGTTCCTATGCATTTAAGAAATGCTCCTACAAAACTTATGAAAGAATTAGGGTATGGGAAAGGATATAAGTATGCACACGACTTTGAAGATAAAATAACTGATATGCAATGTCTGCCGGATAATCTTAAAGACAGGAAATACTATGTACCTACGGATTCCGGTTTTGAGAAGGACATACAAAGGAGATTAGAGCAAATCACCAACTTAAAAAAGAAAGGAAAATAATTTTGAGCTGTTTGATAAAAGGGGCAGTTGCCCCTTTTATCAAACAGAGCTTTTAGGTTCTTCCCATATAATGATGCCAGGTACAAATAACAAAATTATCAAAATGATGATTATGATCCAAATCCATTGATTTTCATCATGTTTGCGTTTGTCAGGCATAAACTTACCTCCTTTTTAGATTGACTTCTACTTTATAATATGAAAAACATAAAATAATGGCTACAAATTATAAAAGTCTCCTGGCAATACCCACTGCAAGGAGACTTTATGCTTTTAAACATTTGGGCCTGATTTTTTAATATCATTAGTTACATCTTTGTATTTTTTAAAGTTTTCTGCAAATCTAAGTGCCAAATTTTTTGCTGCTTTTTCATATGCTTCTTTGTCAGCCCATGTATTTTTGGGATTCAAAATTTCTGAAGGTACTCCTGGACAAGAGGTAGGTATGTTTAAATTGAAGATAGGATCTTTTACAAATTCTACGCCATCCAGTGAGCCATTTAATGCAGCTGTCACCATAGCTCTTGTATAAGTCAAATTAATGCGGCTTCCAATCCCATAAGGTCCACCAGACCATCCAGTATTTACTAAATAGACTTTTGCATTGTGTTTTTCAATTTTTTCTCCTAACATTTTTGCATAGACCATTGGCTTTAAAGGCAAAAATGGTGCTCCAAAGCAAGTAGAAAAAGTAGCTTGAGGTTCTGTGATTCCCCTTTCTGTGCCAGCCAATTTGCTAGTGTAACCGGATAGAAAGTAATACATGGCTTGTTCTTTTGTAAGTTTAGCAATCGGTGGTAAAACTCCAAAAGCGTCTGCTGTTAAAAATATAATTGCTTTTGGATGTCCTCCCATTCCCCCAGGAATGGCACCAGGTATAAAGTCAATGGGGTAGGCTGCTCTTGTATTTTCTGTAATTTTATCACTGCTATAGTCGAGTTCTCTTGTATTTTCATCATATACAACGTTTTCAAGTACGGTACCAAACTTTATAGCATTCCAAATTTGAGGTTCTTTTTCTTTTGATAGATTTATGCATTTAGCATAACATCCTCCTTCAAAATTGAAGATGCCTTTGTCTGACCATCCATGTTCATCATCTCCAATTAAAAACCTCTGAGGGTCTGCAGAGAGGGTAGTTTTTCCCGTCCCTGACAAGCCGAAAAAGAGGGCGGTATCTCCATCTTTGCCCATATTGGAAGAACAATGCATTGATAACACGCCGCGTTTTGGCATTAGATAGTTCATGAGGGTAAAGATTGACTTTTTGATTTCTCCTCCATACTGAGAGCCACCGATTATAATTAGTTTTTTAGTTAAACTTAATATGATAAAAGCTTCAGAATTTACACCGTCTAATTCAGGTATAGAGTTAAACTTAGGTGCAGCAATTAGCGTGTATTCAGGAATGTGATTTTTAAGTTCTTCTTCATTAGGACGAATGAATAGTTGGCGTGCCAGTAAACTCTGATACGCATATTCTGTTATGACTCTTATAGGAATTCTATATTCGGGGTCAGCTCCTACAAATCCATCAAATACAAAAAGGTCACGATTTTGTAGATAGGCAGTTAAACGGTTGTACAACCTTTCAAATTTATCTATAGATATAGGTTTATTGTTTTCCCACCATATATATTCATGAACTTCTGGTTCATCGACAATAAATTTGTCATTAGGAGAACGTCCTGTGTATTTACCAGTATAGACATTAAAAGCGCCGTTGTTTGTAAGTACTCCCTCTCCTCTTTTTATAGCTTCTTCAACTAATTTAGAAACGGAAAGATTGCGGTAAACATTTTTAACATTGATTATATTTATTTTTTCAAGGTTATACATTAAAAGGCCTCCTTTTTGATATTCTGAAGACGTTTTTGCAAGCTGTATTATTAAAAATTGCAAAAAATATCTTATAAAGTTTAAAATTAACATTTACAATAAAATTCTAACATGGTTCAAATATTTTTTCAAGTGGTACGAAATTTTTGGCTAAAACTTAAGGGATTTATGTCGAAATTTATGATATAATAGAAAAAAGTCCTTATCAACTGAAATCAACGTGACAAGGAGTGAAACTAATGGAAAAGTGCTTTTGTGGTGGCAAAATAGAGATACAAAATGTAGAATATAAGTTGGTAAGGGGAAAAAGAACTATAATAATTAAAGATGTGCCGGCATATGTTTGTCAAAAATGTGGTGCAGTCTATTATGATACAGAAGTGCTTGATGAGGCTTTTAAAAATAAAGATAAGTACGAATATTTTTCAACAAAATAGCTTATAATTAAAATTGCCAAAAGGATAAAAGAAGTCAGGGGACAATTTATTATAAGTGTGTGTCAATACCTTTTTAATTAAATAGCGAGAAAGATAGACTACATTTTCATCATTTATGACTTTATCTATGTCAAAAAAAGCTGCGGCGTCATTTTCTATTCCGTCAGAAGTAGGAGTTCCCGAAACATAATCTAACAAAAAAACAATGTATATTTCCGAATTGCCATCGGGAAGTATTATACTTCTTATAGAAATGATATTTTTTACACGGGTTTCTATTGAAGTTTCTTCTTTTATTTCTCTTAAAACTGCATCGTCTATGTTTTCACCGGCTTCTACATGACCGCCGGGTATTATCCATTTGCCTTTAAATTGACCGTAAGTATGCCTTACCAATAAAACTCTGTTATCTTTTATGACTATGCCGCCTACTCCTACAATTATTTGTTTCATAAAATCACCAACCGCTGTATTTTATTTATAAATTGATTATACCACATAAATTTTTTGCATTAAAATAAATTAGAAAATGGTGGGAAAATGAGATTAATCGTTGGAGAAAATGAAAAAGGCGTTATATTAGAGAATTTTTTGAGGAACAAAGGTTTTTCTAAAAGACTTATTAGAATTTATAAGTGGCAAGGAGAAATATTAGTAAATGGAGTAAAAGAAAATGTACAAAGAATTTTACAACCAGGGGATGTGATTGATTTAATCCTTCCCGAGGTAGATTCTGATATTGCCCCGGAAAAAATGAGTTTGGATATATATTATGAGGACGAGGATGTTTTAATAGTTGATAAACCAGCTGGAGTAGTTGTGCATCCAACAAAAAGATATCAAAGTGGTACTCTTGCAAATGGGGTAGCGTGGTATTTTAAAGATAAAGGAATAAAGGCTTTGATTCGACCTGTTAATCGTTTAGATAAGGGTACGTCGGGCCTGGTTGTATTTGCCAAACGCCCTTTTATGCAGTATTATCTTCAAATTGTAAAGCCTATGAGTAAACTTTATTTTGCAGTAGTAGAAGGAAAAATGGAAGGGGAAGGTCGGATTGACCTTCCTATATCGAGAAAACCACAAAGTGGCATTGAAAGAATGGTATCCGAGGAAGGAGATAGAGCTATAACCAATTACAAAGTGATAAAAAGCAGTGAAAGATTTTCTTTTTTAAAGGTAAAAATTGAAACAGGAAGAACTCATCAAATAAGAGTACATTTGAGCCATATTGGCTATCCTATTGTAGGAGATACATTGTACGGCTCTTCTGATGATTATATTAAAAGGCAAGCATTGCATGCATATAGACTTACTTTTGTACACCCTTTAGAAGAAAAAAGCATTTCTGTTTATTCGCCTTTGCCACAAGATATACAAAATTTACTAAAATTACTATAATCCTTCCAAATCAAAATCAGGGATGAAATCTTCACTGGCGCTTTCTATTTCTTGAATTAAGCCATTTTCAAGGCCTATCTCAAAGAAAAAATCTATAGTTTCATCATATTCTTGTGGAGTGACTTTTCTATTTATTTCTGGATACTTTTGAGCTTGATAATAAGGAGTGTATTGACTCATTAAGCTTACATATATTTCTTTTGGGAGGTTTTCTTTAATCCACAAGAGAATTTTTTTAGTGTCTTCTACGTATCCCGGCATTATGAGATGTCTTATCACTAAGCCTTTTTTTAGTATTCCTTCTTCATCAAATTGAGGTATTCCTACCTGTCTGTACATTTCTAATATTGCTTTTGTTGCATGCTCAAAATAATTAGGAGCTTTGGAATATTTTTTTGCAAGAGCGTCATCGTAATACTTAAGGTCGGGAAGATATATGTCAATTAGTCCTTCCAACATTTTTAAAGTTTCTGCATTTTCATAGGCATTTGTATTATATACTATAGGTATTTGAAGCCCTTGCCTTTTTGCTAATAAAATCGCCTCTTTTATTGAGAATACATGGATTGTAGGAGTAACAAGGTTTATGTTATGAGCTCCCTGATTTTGCAAGTTTAAGAAAATTTGAGCCAACTCCTCAACAGATATAAACTTACCAAATTGGTATTGACTTATTTCGTAATTTTGACAAAAGACACACTTTAGGTTACAACCACTAAAAAAAACTGTTCCAGAGCCTCTCGTTCCACTTATAAAAGGCTCTTCCCAATGATGTAAGTATGCTTTTGCTACTTTTACCTGCCAAGGTATGTTACAGAATCCCTTTGATTTCGACCTGTCTACTTTGCAGTTTCTTGGACATATATTACATTTTATTGTTGATTCCATACTATTCCCTCCACTCAATATTATATCACTCTTTATTTTTTTATATAAAACTTGTATTTTCCACATTTTACACTTGAAATTAAAAAGTATTTGTCGTAAACTATAATTGAAAACGAAAAACAAAAGCAATCCTGGGAAGTTTGTATTAGGCTAATTTGTTTTCAACCAACGCACCTTTTTCGGGAATCCGGGTTCATCAGTGGAAGAAATGCCTGCTAAGACAGGACTTCAGAAGCTGATGACAGGGTACCCACCTGCGAGAGCGGGTATGAAAACATAGCCTTACGGCTTCATGGGACAAAAATTAAAAGTCCTTCCGAAAGGAAGGACTTTTAATTTTTTGTTATGATAGTATATAATCATGTTGAGGTGATATTTATGAAAATTGCTATTGCGGGTAATATTTATGAATACCCAGAAGGGACAAAATTGGAGGATATTGCCAAAGATTTTGAGCATCTTTACAATGGGATAATAGTAGCTGCAAAAGTGGATAATGAGCTAAAAGATTTAAACTGCACAGTTTCAAAGGATAGCACAGTTGAATTTGTAGATACAACGTTTGAGGAAGGTACGAGGATTTACAGAAGAAGTTTAACATTTGTTTTTATTAAAGCTGTAAAAGAGCTACTTCCTGGAGCTACAGTTACTATTGAACATTCTTTAGGGAAAGGATTGTATTGCGAGATCCATGGTTATTCTCTCAACAATAAAATTGTTTCTATGATTAAAAAGCGGATGGAAGAAATAATAGAAAAAGATTTCAAAATAGAAAGAAAAATGTTGCCTAAAGAAGAAGCAATAAAATTATTTGAAAAGGAAGGACTGACTGAGAAAGTAAGATTGTTTAAAGATACTGACAAAGAGAAGGTTCCTGTTTATTATTGTGATGGCACAGTAGATTTTTTCTACAGCCCTTGTGTCCCTTCTACAGGTTATTTAAAAGTATTTGATATACGATTTTATTTCCCGGGTGTTATTTTAATTGCTCCAGATGTATATAATCCTCGTTCATTACCTGTATTTGTAGATGTTCCAAAACTTGCTTCAATTTTTAAAGAGGCAGAAGATTGGGCAAGTATTTTAAACATAAGTTATGTTTCTTCTTTGAACGACATGATAAAGCAAGGCAAAGGTAGAGATTTAATATTGGTTTCTGAAGCCTTTCATGAGAAGAAAATATCCAAAATTGCAGATTATATAGCTTCAAACAAAATGATAAAAGTAGTTTTAATTGCAGGTCCTTCTTCTTCAGGCAAAACTTCTTTTATTCATAGATTAAGCGTTCAACTGAGAGTAAATGGGTTGAGACCTTTTCCAATATCATTAGACAATTATTTTGTGCCAAGAGAACTTACTCCAAAAGATGAATTTGGAAATTACGACTTTGAATCAATTGATGCTTTAGATTTGCCACTTTTCAATGAGCATTTAATAAAACTTATACAAGGTGAAGAAGTAGAAATTCCTATTTTTAACTTTAAAACAGGGGAAAGAGAGCCAGAAGGAAGAAAAGTAAAACTTGATAAAAACCAAATTATTTTGATGGAAGGTATACATGGATTAAACGAAAAATTGACATTGCAAATACCTAAAGACAATAAATACAAAATATATGTAAGTGCTATCACGCAATTAAATCTTGACGAGCACAACAGGATACCTACTACTCAAACAAGGTTGATAAGGCGTATAGTGAGAGATAGCCAATTCCGTTCTAGCGATGCGGCAGAGACTATAAACATGTGGCCTATGGTCAGAAGAGGAGAAGAAAAATGGATTTTCCCTTATCAAGAGCAAGCAGATGTCATGTTTAATTCTTTTTTGCCTTATGAGTTACCTATATTAAAAAAATATGCAGAGCCATTACTTAAGAAAGTTTCTCCAGACGATTCTGCTTATTCTATCGCTAAAGAAATATTAGAGTTTTTAAGCTATTTCCTTCCATTAGAAGATGAATTAGCAATACCACCTAATTCTATTATAAGAGAATTTATAGGCGGAAGCTGCCTTGATGTTTAAGTTTGGGAATCCTCAATGGATTCCCTCAGTTTTTTGACAAAGTTAAAAATTTTTAAAACTTGTCTTAGTGCCCGCCTCCGCCATCCTTGGCTTCGGCACTGCCTTTACCCTCGGTCTTGCTAAGTTTCCTGGCACTCAAGTAAGTATGCTTGTTTTTTCTATTTTTGGTTTATAAACTTTCTTACTTGAGTGCCGGGATGTTTTGCCACAAGTCACACCGATTGCAAAATATCCTATTTCTGAAGGTTTGTCACAAAAATTGAAAAATAATGGGGATTTTTGGATAATATATGCAATTAGATAAATAAAAGAAGATAAATACGCATAAAATAAAGTAGATATGGTTGAAATATTATTTTTAAGGTGGTATAATGTTCTTGAAATGGAATTTTGGTTTTTTGGGTTAGTTTGATGTTTTGGGATAAAAAATAAAGTAGAGGAGGAGTTATGATGAATGTGATTGACCCGCTTGTCAGTGCTGTTATTAACTATGTAGAGAAAGACCCGGAAAAAAATTTAGACAAAATAGCTAATCTTCTGTCAAAAATTGCAATAATGCCCAATCATAAACAGCAAATAGAAACTGTGAAGAGATTTTTAGATGACAAAGACAGCAATTGGTACAAATATGCAATTAAACTTTTAAAAAGAACTGACAAAAACATTATAAAAACTTTAGGTGTTAATTTCTTTATAAATGCTAGCTTGAAAGGAATTCCAAAACAAAAAGAATTAGAAAACAAATTAGATATTAACATTCCATGGGCAATTTTAATGGATCCAACAGAGGCTTGTAATCTAAGATGCGTTGGTTGTTGGGCAGGACAGTACAAGCCTCACAATCTCTCCTTTGAAGTAATGGATAGAATATGCACAGAAGCGGAAGAGTTAGGCATATATTTTATAGTACTATCTGGCGGAGAGCCTACTGTCAGAATGAAGGATATTATAAAGCTTGCTGAAAGACATAAAAATCAAGTATTCCACTTGTTTACCAATGGTACTTTAATCGACGAAGATATGATAAAAGAAGTTAAAAGAGTAGGCAATATTACTTTTGCAGTAAGTATTAATGGTTTCAAAGAAAGTAACGATGCAATACGGGGAGAAGGTACTTTTGATAAAATTATGAGAGCAATGGATTTGATGAGAGAAAATGGAGTATTGTTTGGTTATTCAGCTACATATACGAGAACAAATGTGGAGGAAATTTCTAGTGATGAATTTGTAGATATGATGATAGATAAAGGAGCAGCTTTTGCTTGGTATTTTACTTATATTCCTATAGGTAGAGACCCTGATATAAGTTTCATGGTAACACCTGAGCAAAGAAAATACATGTACGAGAGGATAAATTATATAAGGGCTAGAAAGGAACTTTTTGCAATTGATTTCTGGAATGATGGCGAATACAGTGGAGGATGTATTGCAGGAGGAAGGAGGTATTTGCACATAAATGCAGCAGGAGAAGTTGAGCCTTGTGCTTTTATCCATTATTCCAATGTAAATATAAATGAAGTAAGTTTATTAGAAGCCTTACAGTCACCTATTATGAAAAGCTATAGAAAAAGGCAGCCATTTAATCTAAATCATCTAAGACCATGTCCTCTTATTGATAATCCAGAAAAACTTTTAGAAATAGTAAGAGAATCAGGTGCAAAACACACAGAAGCAAGTCCAGCTGCTCATATAGAGAACCTCTATGATGATTTAAGGGTAGTTGCTGATAATTGGGGTAAAGTAGCTGATGAAATTTGGGAGGAAAAAATAGAAATGAAAAAAGAGGCTTGACATAAATACGAAAAATCCCCTATAAATTTAGTTAGTATTACTTAATAGTACTACTTAATGGGGTGTTGAAATGCTGACAAATAGGAGAGTGGAATTTTTAAAGACACTGACTGAACTTTATGATGCGAAAGGTGAAGCTGTTCACTATACGGATGTGGCGCAGGCAATGAAAATTAGCAAATGGACGGCATATGATATTTTAAAGGAATTAGAGAAAGGTGATTTTGTCAAGACTGAGTATTACCTTGGAGAGGAAAAAAGCCAAGGAAGGTCTACTTTGAGATTTTTGCCAACAGAAAAAGCTTATGAAATATTTAAAAAAGCCAATAAAGATGAATGGAATTTCCTAAGGGATACTTTGGTTAAAAAAGTAAAAAATAGTAAGCCTAATTCTCTTGAGGAAATATTAAATGAGATGTTTCATGCTACTAAGCCTATAGAATTTTGTGCATATGCTATTACTGCATTTTTGCTAAAACTTAGGATGGCGGGAGGTCTTTCCGTAGATAGTATAGAAAATTTACTTGCCTCTGTTAATCCTACTTCTTCTTTAGTTTTATTTGTAGGAGCAGTATTAGGTGTTTTGCTGTACACTAAAATAAAGAGCGATATAGACAAAAAATTGGCTGAAAATATTCAAAAATTTTATATCAATTTAAATAAACTGAATTCGCAAGATGTCAATTTACTCAATAACCTGTTAAGAGAACTTCTTGCGATTGCATAAGGCTCTAAGCCTTATTTTTTTGTATATTTTCAAAAAGAAAGTTAAAAACTATTGAAGCAAGGGAAGGTTAATGATATAATGTAGGTGTAAAATTTTACATAAAAAGATTAGGAGGTAAGGGTATGAAAGTTTATGTTGACCAAGACGAATGCATAGCTTGTGGGGTTTGTATAGACATGTGCCCAGATGTTTTTGACTGGAATGATGAAGGAAAATCCCATGTAATTGTAGATGAAGTTCCAGCTGATTTAGAAGACTGTGTGCAAGATGCAATGAGCTCTTGTCCGACAGAGGCAATAAAAGAAGAATAACCCGGATTTTTCCGGGTTTTTTCATACATTTTTAGAGAAGCTTTAGGGGAAAATATTGATAAAACGAAGTATGGAGGGTCTTTATGGGGAAAAGAAAAAAGCTATACCCTAAAGCTGAGGATGAGTTAGATTCTTTGAAGCAAGAAGTTGCTGAAGACCTTAATTTAGATGACGATATTGAAAAACGCGAATGGGAAAACATGACTACAAGGGAAGTAGGTAAAATAGGAGGAAACATGGTAAAGAAAATGATAAAATTTGCAGAAAAAGAGATGGATGAAAGAGACGGAAAAATTGATAAAGAAGATTAATTGGCTGGAGGACTATCCTTCAGCCAAAATTTATTCTTTGTATAAAAAGAGGAAAAATTGATTTGTTGGCGAATAATTATTATTAAAAAGGATAGGTGGTGTTGTTATGGAAAAATTAACTTTTGACCAATTGAAAAGGTACATTGATCCTAATATTTTTGAATTTGAGAATACAGAAGAAATTTCCCCGTTAGAAGGAATAATCGGACAAAACAGAGCTAAAGAAGCAATGGAATTTGGAATTAAAATAAAGCAAAAGGGCTACAACATATTTATAACTGGAATAACAGGAACTGGTAAAACTAGTTTTGCTTCTAGTTACATAAAGGAAATTGCAAAAAGGGAAGAAAGGCCAAAAGACTGGGTTTATGTATATAATTTTGAAAAACCTGCTCAACCAATTGCGATAGAGTTACCAGCTGGAATGGGCAAGCAATTTAAAAAGGATATGGAAGATTTTGTAGAACAGTTACAGAGAGAGATACCCAAAGCCTTTGAGTCGGATTCTTATGATCTGCAAAAGAGTGAAATAATAAAAAAATATCAAGAAAAGAAAAATCAATTAGTAGAAGAATTAAATACGCTTGCAAAAAGTTTTGGATTTGTATTAAGAGATACTCGCACAGGCATTATAAGTATTCCTGTTATAGAAGGAAGGCAAATAAGTCAAGAAGAGTTTCAACAATTAGATGAAGAAACAAGAAAAGAAATTGAAAAAAGAGCTGCAGAATTTGAAGTAAAGGCCATGCAGATATGGAAGGAAATACAATCTATTGACAAACAAGCGAGGGATGAAATTAAAAATTTGGACAATAATATAGGTCTTTTTGCTGTAGGTCATTTAATTGAGGATTTAAGGGGAAGATATAAAGTCAATGAAAATGTGCTTAAATATTTAGAAAGCGTCAAAAAAGACATCTTAGAAAATATTGAAAGCTTTAAGAGTACTGATGGAGAAGATATGCCATTTCCTTTTTTGATGAGGAAAGAAAAAGCCTTTTTAAAAAAGTATATGGTCAATTTGTTTGTAGACAATAGCAATACTGACGGTGCTCCAGTTGTGTTTGAGTATAATCCTAATTATAATAACATAATAGGAAGTATAGAATATGAAAGTGACTTTGGAGTTGCTACAACGGACTTTACTAAAATAAAAGCTGGAGCATTACATAGAGCAAATGGCGGTTATTTAATTTTGCAAGCAAAAGATTTGTTATCTTATCCTTATGCTTGGGATGCTTTAAAAAGGTCTTTAAAGACGGAAAAAATTATAATTGAAAATATTTCTTCACAGTACGGTTTTTTATCAATTTCTTCGTTGAAGCCAGAACCTATAAAATTAGACGTAAAAGTTGTCTTAATAGGTACACCTTATATTTATTATTTGCTTTACAATTATGATGAAGACTTCAGCAAATTGTTTAAAGTGAAAGTGGATTTTAATGAAGAAATGGAACTAAATGAAGAAAACATAAAAAACATGGCTTCTTTTATAAAAACTCATTGCATAGAGGATGGTTTAAAACCTTTTGACAAAACTGGAGTAGCAAAAGTTATAGAGTATAGCACCAGACTCTCTGAAGATCAAAAGAAATTAACTACTAAGTTTAATGAGATAGTTGAGGTATTATATGAGGCCGATGTGTGGGCAAATATAGAAGGCAGTTCTGTTGTAACGGAAAAGCATGTGAAGAAAGCGATAGAGGAAAAAATCAAGAGGATAAACAAATTAGAAGAAAAGTTTTTAGAACTATTTAGAAATAATATTTACCTCATAGATGTGGAAGGAGAAAAAATAGGGGTGGTAAATGGTCTTGCGGTTATAAACCTTGGGGATTATGAATTTGGCAAACCTTCTAAAATAACTGTTACTACTTATCCGGGAGAAGAAGGGGTAGTAAATATTGAAAGAGAGTCAAAAATGAGCGGTAGAATACATGACAAAGGAGTTATGATATTGACAGGTTATTTAGGGAGTAAATTTGCAAAAGATTTTCCTTTGACTCTTTCTGCTAGAGTTGTTTTTGAGCAGTCTTATGAAGGAGTAGAGGGAGATAGTGCTTCCAGTACAGAGCTGTATGCACTCCTTTCCAGCCTTGCAGAATTTCCTATAAAACAGGGAATTGCCGTAACAGGGTCAGTCAATCAATTTGGGGAGATACAACCGGTGGGAGGAGTGACCCATAAAATAGAGGGATTTTACAAGGTTTGTAAAGAAAAAGGTTTGACAGGGAAACAAGGAGTAATAATTCCCCATCAAAATGTCAATAATTTGGTTTTGACAGAAGAAGTTATACAAGCAGTTAAAGAAGGGCTTTTCCACATCTACAGTGTAAAAACAATTGAAGAAGGGATAGAAATTTTAACAGGAAAAAGCTTTGAAGAAATTTACGATAAAGTTTATAGAAAGCTTAAATACTATTATGGATTATTGTCTAATAAAAAAGAAGATAAAGGGGATAAATAGTGGATTGTGTAACTAAGGAAGAAATAAAAAATTTTGCAAAACAAATTGGCATCGACTTAATAGGTTTTGCAAGTCCTGATTGTTTGAAAGAATATGATAATTTTCTAAAAGAAAGGGAAAATTTAGGCTATAGTTGTTCTATTGAGGAGAGGGATATTCAAAAAAGAATCTCTCCTGAATTTATTTTGCCTGAAGTGAAATCCATTATAGCCATTGCTTTGTCATATAATATAGAATATGAGATTAAATATTACAGTAGAAGCTTTGGTATAGTTTCAAGAAGCAGTTGGGGAATAGATTATCATAAAGTTTTAAAAGAGAAAATGGAAAAACTTTCTGAATTTATAAAATCAAAATGCCAAGAAGTAAAAACAGTATGTTTAGTGGACAATAACCCGCTTTTAGAAAGAGAAATTGCCTACTATGCAGGGATAGGGTGGTTTGGGAAAAATGGACTTATAATAAACGATGAATATGGTTCATATATTTTTTTAGGAGAAATACTCGTAAACAAATATTTTGAGCCAGATGCACCGCAAAAAACTAAATGTGGGGATTGTAATTTGTGTATAAAAGCTTGTCCTACAAATGCTATAGTTGAACCTTATATAATAAATGCTAATAAATGTTTGTCTTATATCACAGTCAAAAAAGGCAAAATAGAAGAAAAAATGTCTAAGAAAATGGGTAGAAGAATATATGGCTGTGATACTTGCCAGCATGTATGTCCTTTTAATAAAAGAGCAAAAAAGGTAGTAAGGCCAGAATTTGTACCGGATAAGTTACTGCCAAGGCATGACTTAATAGAAATTTTAAATATGTCAAAAAAGGAGTTTGCAGAAATTTTTGGACCAACTTCTTCCTCTTGGAGGGGAAAAAGTATTATAATAAGAAATGCTATAATTGCTTGTGTCAATACGAAGGAAAAAAGTTGTATAGAGCCTATAAAAAACTTGTTAAAGTCACAAAGTCCTCTTTTGAGAGGATATAGTGCCTGGGCTCTTTCTCATTTGTGTGACAAAAATAAAGAAGTCGTGGTTGAAATAAAAGAAGCTTTAATTGAAGAAAAAGATGAATTTGCTAAAGAAATGATGGCAAAAGCGATAGATAGGTTAAAAGGGTGAGGAAATTGCAAATAACAAAGGAAGAAGCCTTAAAAGTCATAAAAATACTAAAAAACACTTATCCTAATGCTAAGTCAGGGCTTAAATTTACTAATCCGTTTGAGCTTTTAATTGCCACAATTTTGTCAGCGCAGTGTACAGACAAAAGAGTGAATATAATTACTGACAGGCTTTTTAAAAAGTATAAAACGCCAGAGGATTTTTTAAAGCTTACTCCTGAAGAGCTTCAAGAGGAAATAAGGGAATGTGGTTTGTATAGGAATAAATCAAAAAGTATATTAGAGACATGTAAAATTTTAAAGGAGAAATACGATAGCAAAGTGCCTGAAACTTTACAGGAATTGATGACATTGCCGGGTGTGGGGAGAAAGACTGCCAATGTAGTTTTAAGCAATGCTTTTTCCAAACAGGCTATAGCAGTGGATACTCACGTTTTCAGAGTGTCCAATCGCATAGGTCTGGCGGATAGTAAAGATGTTTTTACAACAGAGAAACAGCTTATGGAATTAATACCAGAAAACTTGTGGTCTTTGTCTCATCATCTTTTAATACATCACGGAAGAAATTTATGTACGGCGCGAAAGCCTAAATGTGATGAGTGTCCTGTAAATTATCTGTGTTTATATTTTAAAGAAAGAAAAAATTAATATTTTCGTAACTTTTTTAAGAAATTATTAATTGTATTATAAAGCTAGTTATAATATCATACTATTGTAAATGGAAGAAAAGGAATAGGAGAGAAGAAAATGCAAGCAAAGGGTGGTACTAAAAAAAATAATTACTTTTATATTGCAATTATTTTATTGCTTTTGGTTTTTTTATCATTTTCTTTTACATATTTTTATTTAATACTTAATTCTAAGGTTATTGCCAAGGGAATTTTTGTAAACGGCATAAGCATAGGAGGAATGGCAAAAGATGAAGCAGCAGATTTTCTTAAAAATAAGATAAAACTTCCTTCTTTTTCCATTACAGCTAAGTATCAAGACAAAGATTTTGTTATCACATCAAAAGATATAAATTTATCTTATAACTATCAAGAAATGGTGGAGCAAGCTTACAAAATAGGTAGAGAAGGGAACCCTATTGCAAGAATGAGAGAAATTTATATAACAGAAAAAGAGGGAAAATATTTTAACTTTTATCCCAAGTATGATGGAAATAAATTAAAAGAGTTTGTTGATAAAATTTCTCAAGAGATTGATAAAGAGCCAGTTAATGCGAAAATAAAAATTACAAGAGGAGTAAGACAAATTACACCAGATGTAGAGGGTGTAAAAGTTGATAAAGAGAAAACTTTAAAAAATCTAAAGCAGCTTATAGATGAATTAGTAAAAGGAAAGACAGAAAAGACAGAAGTAGAGATTGTAGTGGAGAAAGTTGAAGCAAAGATTTCAAAATCAATGTTAGAAATGATTAATGGACGAATTTCTTCTTTTTCTACCGTATTTAATCTTCAAGATACAAACCGTTCAGAGAATATACTAGTGGCGGCAAGAGCCGTAAATGATACCTTGCTTATGCCGGGTGAGACATTTTCTCTTAATAAAACTTTAGGACCGAGAATAATACAAAACGGTTACAAAGAAGCTCCTGTAATAATAGATAATAAACTGGTACCGGATATAGGAGGAGGAGTATGCCAAATTGCTACAACTTTGTATAATGCAATTTTACGGGCGGATATCGCAATTACTGAAAGATACCATCACAGCTTTCCAGTAGCTTATGTACCACCAGGACAAGATGCTACTATTTCTGGAGATGCTTTAGATTTAAAATTTGAAAATTCTACTCAATATCCTATATATATTGAATCCTACATAGAAGGCAACAAATTAATAATGAACATATATGGCTATGTGAAAAATCCTTCAAAATGGGTAGATATTCAGTCAGAGGTTGTTGAAAAATATGATCCTAAAATAAAATATATAGATGACCCCACACTACCTCAAGGAGAAGAAGTTGTAGAAATAGAGCCTCATGCCGGCTATAAAGTCAATACATATCGTTTGATTTATGAAAATAACAAATTAGTTAAAAGGGAATTTTTATATACAGATGTATATAAGCCAGTAGATGGAGTAATTAAAAGAGGAACTAAAAAAGTAGAAAATTCAAAATTTCAAGAGTTACCTAAGACAGAAAAGGAAAATAATGCTCAAATTAATCCAGAACCACCACAGGGTAATCCAGAAGAAGCTTTTTCACCATAACATAATATCACCTCCCATTTTCTGTATCAATAAAAAATGGGAGGTGATATTTAATTATTAAGTTTATGCTGGCAAGCCGGACAATAACCGTAGAAATAGAGCTTTTGTTCTACAAGTTTGTAGTCAGTATGCTGACTAATTTCATCTAAAACGTCTTTTAGAAGGGATTCATCAAGGTCTTCTACTTTACCACAACTTATACAGACCACATGGGGATGAGAATTGGTGTTAGCATCGTATCTGAAACTACCTTCCCCTACATTCAATTCTTGTATTAATCCCATGTTTTTCAAAACTTCTAATGTTTTGTATACAGTAGCTAAACTCATTGTAGGAAAATCAGAGGCAAGCTTTTTGTATATAGTTTCTGCTGTAGGATGTTCTTTTGTGTTTCTAAGCAGATTAAGTATTGCTAATCTTTGAGGTGTTACTTTAAGCCCTTTTTGTTTTAAGAGGGCAGCAGCTTCCTCCATTATATCACTCCATTTCACAAAAGATAATATTTTTCTTTTGATATTTTGTGTCTTAATTATATCTCTATTCATTAATAAT
Source organism: Thermoanaerobacter uzonensis DSM 18761 (assembly GCF_900129115.1). Classification (NCBI taxonomy): domain Bacteria; kingdom Bacillati; phylum Bacillota; class Clostridia; order Thermoanaerobacterales; family Thermoanaerobacteraceae; genus Thermoanaerobacter; species Thermoanaerobacter uzonensis. The sequence continues at coordinate 43,240 of NZ_FQUR01000010.1, forward strand.
GTCAATTATTTTTGAACAAATCGATGATATGGCAATTTACAGTGATATAATGTATAATATAATTGAACACAATAAATTAAGGAGTTGAAAGGAATGCAATACAAATTAATTGCTATTGATATGGATGATACTCTTCTGAGGAATGATAAAACTATATCTAAAGAGAATATAGAAGCATTACATAGAGCTCGGGAAAAAGGAGTATATGTAGTGATATCTACAGGAAGGGTTTTTGCTTCCGCGTATGCCTACGCAGATATGATTGGTTTTAGGACTTACATAATTGCAAGTAATGGTGCTTTGATAAGGGACCCTGATAATAATACTATTTATGAAAGCCTTCTAAACTATGACAGTATGGTGGAAATTATAAAAGTATGTCAAAAGTACAATACATATTTTCAGCTTATAAGTGACAAAACTGTTTTTTCGCCGGAGATAACAAATAAATTTCAAAGGTATGCCGAATGGAATGAGCTATTTAAAACGGAGTTAAAAGTGGATGTCCAAGAAATAAAGGAACCGTTAAAAGAGTTGGACAAATTAAAAGATAGTATTTTAAAAATCATAGTTTTTAACGATGATGTTGAGGTATTAAAAAGCATAAGGGAGGAATTGTCAAAGAATGCCTCAATACAGATAACCAGTTCTTATATGGACAATATTGAAATTGTCAATAAAGGAGTCAGCAAAGGAAGAGCCCTTAAAATTCTAGGAGGTTATTTGGGAATAGAAAGAGAAGAAATAATAGCAATAGGAGATAGTGAAAATGATATAGAAATGATCAAATTTGCAGGTTTAGGTGTGGCAGTTGAAAATGCTATTGATGAGGTCAAAAAAGTGGCAGACTTTATAACGAAATCTAATATGGAAGACGGTGTAAAGTACGTTATTGATAAATTTATATTACAATTATAAGAAAGGAGTATTTCTATGAAAAAAACGGTACATTTGCGCATAACCGGACATGTGCAAGGGGTGGGGCTGAGGTATTCTGTGTATCAAAAGGCAGTTTCTTTGGGAATTAAAGGTTATGCGGAAAATCTTTACGATGGCAGTGTAGAAGTTGTTGCAGAAGGGGAAGAGGAAAGTATTGAAGAATTGATAAATTTTATTAGAACAGGTTTGAGATGGGCAAGAGTAGATAATGTAGAAGAAAGATGGTCGGATTACAAAGGGGAGTATCGGGATTTCCGTATTTATTAGTTGCTCTTCTTTTTTTATTTAATAAAACGTTTAAATGTGATATAATAATTAAAAAATAGTTTTATTATTTTAATGAGTTAACTTATTAATAACGATTGAGGGTGCATGAATATGAGGATGGAATTCGACCTGAAACTTCAACAAACTCAAAAACTTATAATGACTCCTGAACTAAAACAGGCTATTGAGATTTTGCAGTTAAATTCCTTAGAACTTAATACTCTTATAGAGCAAGAATTAGAGACTAATCCTCTTCTTGAAAAAGAAGAAACATCTGAAGATGAGAGTGCATATGAATATGACTTGTATGAGTTGTCTAAATATATACGAGAAACAGAAGAGAGAATGTATTATGATGATTCCGATGATGAAGAAATAGAAGAAGTTAATTATGAAAACTTTGTGTCCACAAAGCCTTCTTTGACTGACCATCTTTTGTTTCAACTTCACATAACACCTGTTTCTCCTAAAATACAAAAAATATGTGAATATATAATATTTAGTCTAAGTCCGAGTGGTTATTTGAGAGAGAATATAAAAGATATTGCGGAAATTCTGGAATGTACTGAAGAAGAGGTATTAGAAGGATTATCTATAGTTCAATCTTTTGACCCACCAGGAATTGCAGCGCGCAATTTGCAAGAATGTTTAAAACTTCAACTTTTAGCTCAAGATAGTTACAAAGGAATTATAAAAAAATTGGTAGACTATCATCTTGAGGAAATTGCAGAAGGGAAGTATTCGTATTTAGCAAAGTTGTACAATATTTCCCCAAAAGAAGTGCAACAAGCTGTAGATTTTATAAAAAAACTCAATCCTAAACCGGGAAATAGCTTTTCTTCTATAGCAGATGTTAGATATATTGTACCAGATGTGGAAGTAATAAAAAGAGAGGGTGAATATTTTGTCATAGTAAACGATTCAGTTACTCCAAAGCTCAAGATTAATAATTACTATCATTCTATTTTAAATAGCCATGATGAAGAAGCTAAAAAATATATAAATTCAAAACTGCAATCAGCCATGTGGCTTATAAAGAGTTTAGAAAGTAGAAAAGAAACTTTGTATAAAGTAGTTAAAGCAATAGTGGAGTTACAAAGGGATTTTCTTGACAAAGGTATTAATTACTTAAAGCCTATGACCCAAAAAGAAATTGCTGATATTGTAGGTATTCACGAGTCTACCGTCAGCAGAGCTATAAACGGCAAATATGTTGCAACTCCTCGAGGACTTTTCGAGATAAAATTCTTTTTCCAATCTGGTATTTCCAATAGAAATGGTAATCAATTTTCTGCTGAAACTATCAAAAACCTTATAAAAAAATTGATTGAAGAAGAGGATTCCGCAAATCCTCTAAGTGACCAAAAAATAGCTGATATTTTAAAAGAAAAAAATATTAATATTTCAAGAAGGACGGTGGCAAAATATAGAGAGGAATGCAATATTCCTTCTACTATCAAAAGAAGAAGATATTAAATGGGCATGTAAATGCCCATTTAGGCTATTGAAAAAGCTTTATTAATAGTATAAAATAGTTAATGTAAATACTTTTTATGAAATGTGGGACATTTATAGAATAACGGGACTTTAACCGTCCTGAAGAGGGAAATGACATGAAAGATATTATAGCTTTACAACAAAAGATAGTACCAGAATTAATAGATTTACTTCAAAAGAGATATACTATAATGCGAAACATATATTTTAATCAACCCATAGGGCGAAGGGCACTTTCACACCAGTTGAATATGGGGGAACGAATAATTAGAAGTGAGGTATCTTTTTTGAAGGCTCAAGGTTTAGTAGATATAAATCCCTTGGGCATGACTATCACCAAAGAGGGAGAAGAATTAATTGAGAATTTGAAAGATTTTATACATGAGCTTAAAGGGCTTAACAATATTGAGAGCTTGTTAAAGGACAAGCTGGGTATTGAGAAGGTCATAGTTGTACCCGGAGACGTAGAACAAGATCCTATGATAAAAAAAGAATTAGGAAAATCAGCGGCAAATTACCTAAAAACTATAATAAATTATGACAGTATTATTGCTTTAACCGGTGGTTCAACTGTGCTGGAAGTGGCTAATGGGATGCCTCAACTTTATTCCAAATCAAACATAGTAGTTGTACCTGCTCGTGGTGGATTGGGGAGAGAAGTAGAAAAGCAAGCGAATACAATCGCTTCAATTTTAGCTAAAAAACTTGGTGGTACATATAAAATGTTGCACGTGCCGGATAATTTGGGCAAAGAAACGGTAAAAAGCCTTATCAAAGAACCAGATATAAAAGATGTGGTAGAAACTTTAAAAAAAGCCGATATTTTAATATTTGGAATAGGTCGTGCAGATGTGATGGCAGAGAGAAGAAATTTACCCCAAGATATTAGAGATTTTTTAGAAAAGAATAATGCTACAGCTGAAGCTTTAGGATATTACTTTGATAAAGAAGGGAAAGTAGTATATGCAACGCCAAGCATTTTCTTGACTTTAGAAGACCTGAAGTTTGTTAAAAATTTAATAGCAGTATCTGGCGGAAAAGGTAAAGCAGAAGCTATTGTTTCTACTTGCAGAAGTGGCAATGTACAAGTGCTTGTCACTGATGAAGGAGCTTCATTTGAGATTTTAAAAATTGTTTAAAACACCTTTTCAGGTGTTTATAAAATAAAAATCAAGGAGGAATACATAATGGGTGTTAAAGTTGCTATCAATGGTTTTGGAAGAATTGGAAGAAATGTCTTCAGAGCTGCTTTTAAGAAAAATGTTGACCTTGAATTTGTAGCTATCAATGATTTAACAGATGCAAAAACATTGGCTCATCTATTAAAATACGATTCTACTTTTGGTAAATTTGAAGGAGAAGTATCTTATACGGATGATGCGTTAATTGTAAATGGCAAGGAAATTAAAATTTTCAAAGAAACTGACCCTGCAAAGCTTCCATGGGGAGAACTAGGAGTAGACATTGTAATTGAATCCACAGGAAGATTTACAAACAAAGATGATGCTATAAAGCACATCCATGCTGGAGCTAAAAAAGTTATAATTTCTGCACCTGCTAAGAATGAGGACATAACAATTGTTATGGGTGTTAATGAAAATATGTATGACCCAGCTAACCATCATGTAATTTCAAATGCTTCTTGTACAACTAATTGTTTGGCACCATTAGCAAAGGTTATTAATGACAAATTCCGTATAAAGAGAGGTATGATGACAACAGTTCACTCTTACACAAATGACCAAAGAATACTTGATTTACCTCACAGCGATTTGAGGAGAGCAAGGTCTGCAGCTATGTCCATAATACCTACTACAACAGGCGCAGCAAAGGCTATTCACTTAGTAATTCCTGAATTAAAAGGGAAAATGAATGGTTTTGCGATGAGGGTTCCAACTCCAGATGTATCTGTTGTTGACCTTGTTGCAGAAGTTGAAGTACCTGTTACAGTTGAAGAAGTTAATGCAGCGTTGAAAGAAGCTTCTGAAACATATATGAAAGGAATTTTGGGTTATTCTGAAGAGCCATTAGTTTCAATGGACTATAAAGGAGACGAGAGGTCTTCTATAGTTGACGCACCTCTTACAATGGTAATTGAAGGAACATTAGTAAAAGCTGTTTCTTGGTATGACAATGAATGGGGTTATTCTAACAGAGTTGTTGACCTTGCAAAATATATTGCTGACAGACTCTAATGTAGTAAAAGGTCCGTGTCCATTTATGGACCGGACCTTTAAATCCTAATATAAGGAGGTTTTTGTGATGAAAAAAACCGTGAGGGATATAGATGTGGCGGGAAAAAGAGTTTTAGTTAGAGTAGACTTTAATGTGCCTATGGATGAAAATAAAAATATAACAGATGATACTCGTATAAAAGCAGCACTTCCTACTATTGAATATTTAATAAATCACAATGCTAAAGTAATACTAGTATCCCACTTGGGAAGACCAAAGGGCAAAGTGAATCCAGAATATTCTTTAAAACCTGTTGCAAAAAGGTTGTCAGAGCTTTTGGGAAAACAAGTCATTATGGCAGAGGATGTAATTGGAGATGATGCTAAAGCAAAAGCAGCTGCATTAAAAGAAGGAGAAGTATTGCTTTTAGAAAATGTGAGATTCCACGCAGAAGAAGAGAAAAATGACCCTCAATTTGCAAAAGAGTTAGCTTCTTTAGCGGATATATATGTAAATGATGCTTTTGGTACAGCTCACAGGGCTCATGCTTCTACAGCAGGCGTCGCGGCTTATTTGCCGGCAGTATCAGGTTTTTTAATTGAAAAGGAACTTACTATTATGGGGGAAGCTTTAGAAAATCCAAAGAGACCATTTGTTGCTATATTAGGAGGAGCTAAAGTTTCTGACAAAATAGGGGTTATAACAAACCTATTAGAAAAAGTAGATAGCCTTTTAATTGGAGGTGGTATGGCTTACACCTTTATAAAAGCAAAAGGATATGAAATTGGTAAGTCACTTTTAGAAGAGGATAAAATAGAGTTAGCTAAAGAATTAATGGAGAAGGCTAAGCAAAAAGGTGTTAATTTGATGCTTCCTGTTGATACAGTTATTGCTAAAGAATTGAAATCAGGTGTACCTTATGAAGTAGTCGATATAGACAAAATGCCTCAAGACCAAATAGGAGTAGACATTGGACCTAAGACTATTGAAGAATACTCAAAAGTGATAAAACACGCCATGACAGTAGTGTGGAATGGGCCTATGGGAGTTTTTGAAATTCCTGAGTTTGCAAAAGGTACAGAGGCTATTGCGAAAGCTTTGAGTGAATGCAAAGGTACTACTATAGTAGGCGGTGGTGATTCTGCAGCTGCCATAGAGCAATTAGGATATGCGGATAAAGTCACTCATATTTCTACTGGAGGAGGAGCTTCCCTGGAGTTTTTGGAAGGCAAAGTATTGCCAGGAATTGATGTTTTAAACGACAAGTAAAGGGGTGTTTGTTTTGAGAAGACCAATAATTGCAGGTAACTGGAAAATGCACATGACCCCTTCTGAAGCGGTGAAGTTAGTTGAGGAATTGATACCTCAGGTTAAAGAGGCAAAAGCAGAAGTGGTAGTCATACCTCCCTTTGTGGATTTGACAGAAGTGAGCAAAGTCATCAAAGGCACAAATATTCTCCTCGGTGCTCAAAATATGTTCTGGGAAGAAAAGGGCGCATATACGGGAGAAATTTCACCTTTAATGCTTAAAGAGATTGGCGTGAAATATGTTGTAATAGGCCACTCTGAAAGAAGGCAGTATTTTGGTGAGACGGATGAAATGGTCAATAAAAAAGTTTTATCCGCTCTATCTCACGGCTTAAGTCCTATTGTGTGTGTAGGAGAATCTCTTTCTCAAAGAGAAGAAGGAAAAACTTTTGAAGTAGTTTTAAGTCAAACTAAAGAGGCATTAAAAGACGTTTCACAAGATGACATTGTCAGCGTAGTAATAGCTTATGAGCCAATCTGGGCTATAGGCACTGGCAAAACTGCCACAGCTAAAGATGCCAATGAAGTGATAAAAGCTATAAGGGATACTATAGCTTCCCTTTATGGAAAAGAAAAGGCAGATCTGGTTAGGATACAGTATGGGGGGAGTGTAAAGCCTGAAAACATCTCTGAACTCATGGCAGAGAGCGATATAGACGGGGCTTTAGTAGGGGGAGCAAGTCTTGTAGCAGCAGATTTTGCAAAGATTGTCAATTATTAAGGAGAGGATTATATGCCTGAAAAATTAACCATGCTAGTTATACTGGATGGGTTTGGACTATCAGACAAAAAAGAAGGAAATGCAGTATATCAAGCTAATACTCCAAATTTAGATTTTTACTTTAAAAACTATCCCCATACGACTCTTTCCGCCAGTGGCCTTGCAGTAGGACTTCCTGAGGGACAAATGGGAAACTCAGAAGTAGGGCACTTAAATATTGGAGCGGGAAGAATAGTATATCAAGAACTTACGAGAATTAGTAAAGATATCAAAGAAGGTACCTTTTTTAAGAAAAAAGAATTTTTAGATGCGATAGAAAATGTAAAGAAAAACAACTCAAAACTACATCTTTTTGGCCTTTTGTCAGATGGAGGGGTTCACAGCCACATAACTCATTTATTTGCTTTAATGAAATTGGCAAAAGAACATGGGTTAAAAGAAATATATATTCATGCTTTCTTAGATGGAAGAGATGTTCCACCAGCTTGTGCAAAGGAATATATAAAGCAGTTTGAAGAAGAGTCAAACAGGATTGGTATAGGAAAAATTGCAACGATTTCTGGAAGATATTATGCAATGGATAGAGACAAAAGATGGGATAGAACTAAAAAGGCTTATGATGCAATAGTTTTAGGGAAAGGTGTTTACGCTAATTCACCAATGGAAGCAATAGATATAGCTTATTCCAAAGACCAAACAGATGAGTTCGTAGAACCTACCGTAATTTTGGAAAATGGAAAGCCAGTTGCTACGGTAGAAGCGGGGGATTCTATAATATTCTTCAATTTTAGACCTGACAGAGCAAGGCAACTTACCAGAGCTTTTATTGACGAGGTATTTAACTATTTTGAAAGAGAAAAAGGGTATTTGCCTGTATTCTTTGTGTCTATGACTCAATATGATGAAACCTTTAAAAACATACATGTGGCGTATAAGCCAGAAAGACTGGAGAATACTCTTGGTGAATACTTAAGTAAAAAAGGGATTAAACAGCTTAGAATTGCAGAAACAGAAAAATACGCCCATGTGACTTTCTTCTTCAACGGTGGCGTAGAAGAGCCAAATGAAGGGGAAGAAAGAATTTTAGTTCCTTCGCCTAAAGTAGCTACTTACGACCTAAAGCCAGAAATGAGCGCTTATGAGGTTACAGATACTGTAATACCTAAGATTATGTCAGATCAATATGGTTTTATTCTTTTAAACTTTGCAAATCCTGATATGGTAGGGCATACAGGAGTTTTAAATGCTGCAATAAAAGCGATTGAAGCAATAGATGAGTGCCTTGGAAGAATAGTAAATGCTGTTCAAAGTGTAGGAGGAACAATAATTATAACAGCTGACCATGGCAATGCGGAAGAGATGATTGACCCTGTGACAAAAGAGCCACAAACCGCTCATACTACAAACCCAGTGCCTTTCATACTGATAGGCGAAGGAGATATTGATTTAAGGAAAGATGGGATACTGGCTGACATTGCTCCTACAATTTTGGACATAATGAAACTACCAGTTCCTAAAGAGATGACGGGAAAATCTTTAATCATTGGAAGAAGATAAAATTTAAAAAATTTAAAAGAGAAAGGAGAAGTTGTCATGTCGTCAATAATTGATATTTTTGCAAGAGAAATACTTGACTCCCGTGGAAATCCTACAGTTGAAGTAGAGGTAGAATTAGATAGCGGTGCAGTAGGAAGAGCTGCTGTGCCTTCAGGGGCTTCTACAGGAGCTTTTGAAGCAGTCGAATTAAGGGATGGAGATAAATCAAGATATTTGGGGAAAGGAGTACTAAAAGCTGTTCAAAATGTCAATGACATTATTGCTCCTGAGCTAATTGGCATGGAAGCACAAGACCAAGTAGCAATTGACAAAGCGATGATTGAACTAGATGGAACTCCCAATAAGAGCAAATTAGGAGCAAATGCTATCTTAGGGGTATCATTGGCAGTGGCAAAGGCAGCAGCTGAGGAATGTGGTTTACCTTTGTATCAATACATTGGTGGAGTAAATGCAAAAACTCTTCCTGTGCCTATGATGAACATATTAAACGGTGGAAAACACGCTGATAACAATGTAGATATACAAGAGTTTATGATAATGCCTATTGGGGCTCCAAACTTCCGCGAAGCATTAAGGATGTGTTCAGAAGTTTATCACAATTTGAAAAACGTGTTACATTCTAAAGGGTTAAGTACAACAGTTGGTGATGAAGGAGGATTTGCACCTAACCTTACCTCAAATGAAGAAGCTATACAAGTTATATTGGAAGCTATAGAAAAAGCGGGATATGTGCCAGGAGAAGATATAGTATTAGCATTAGATCCTGCTTCAACAGAGCTTTATAAAGAAGATGGGAAATATCATTTTGAAGGAGAAGGAATTGTAAGAACCCCCGAAGAAATGGTAGATTTTTGGGAACAACTTGTTAACAAATATCCTATTGTCTCTATTGAAGACGGTCTTGCAGAAGAAGACTGGAATGGATGGAAACTATTGACTGAAAGATTAGGCAAGAAGATACAGCTTGTAGGAGACGACTTATTTGTAACGAATACTCAAAGACTTTCAAAAGGTATAAGCATGGGCGTTGCAAATTCAATACTCATAAAACTTAATCAAATAGGAACATTGACAGAAACTCTTGATGCTATTGAAATGGCAAAAAGAGCAGGTTACACAGCTGTTGTGTCTCACCGCTCCGGGGAAACAGAAGATTCTACAATTGCAGACCTTGTAGTTGGAGTAAATGCAGGGCAAATTAAAACTGGAGCGCCAGCAAGAACTGACAGAGTTGTAAAATACAATCAGCTTTTAAGAATTGAAGAAGCTTTAGGAAGCACAGCTCAATATCTTGGCAAAACTGCTTTTTACAATATTAAGAAATAAGGGGATCCAAAAAGGATTCCCTTTTTATATAAAAACCTCTTGATTAGCATAACAATTCTTTGTATAATATAGACTGTGGTATTGTGTTTCAAAAATTAGAGATAAGGCGGTGTAAATATGCTAAAAACTGTACTTATGAGTATACAAATTTTGGTTAGCATTTTCTTGATAGTAGTTATACTTTTACAAAAGGGCAAAAGTGCAGGTATTTCGGGTGTAATTGCAGGAGGAGCAGAAACATTTTTTGGAAAGAATAAAGCTCGAACCATGGAGGGGACACTAGAGAGACTCACAACTATAGCGGCGGTATTGTTTATAATTTTGTCTATGGTGTTGACTATAATGATGGCTAAATAAAAACGACGGTATCAAGAAAAGAAATGGAAAAACCCTTTTATGGGTTTTTATTTTTACCACCACAAATAAAAAAGGCTGGGTGGTCAAATGAAAATTAGAGAAATTACAGAGGAATTAGAATATCAGTTGCTTTCTCCTTATGCTACAAAAAGCCGTGAAACTCGCGGCAGGGATAAAGAAGAGGAAAAATGCGATATAAGAACAGAATTTCAAAGAGATAGAGATAGGATTATTCATAGCAAGGCTTTCAGAAGATTGAGCCACAAAACACAGGTCTTTATTTCTCCAGAAGGTGACCATTATAGAACAAGGCTGACTCATACATTAGAGGTATCTCAGATTGCAAGAACGATTGCGAGAGCCTTGAGGTTAAACGAAGATTTGACAGAAGCTATTGCTTTAGGTCATGATTTAGGACATACTCCTTTTGGCCATTCTGGTGAAGAGGTTTTGAATAGACTTTTAAAAGATGGTTTTAGACATAATGAACAAAGCATTAGAGTGGTTGAGGTTTTGGAAAAGGATGGAGAGGGTCTTAATTTAACTTGGGAAGTTAAGGATGGCATTTGTAACCATTCTACTTCAGGAAAGCCTCAGACATTAGAAGGGCAAGTAGTACAAATTTCTGATAAGATAGCTTATATTAACCATGATATTGATGATGCAATAAGAGGGAAAGTTTTAAATCCTGAAGATTTACCTAAAGATTTAATAGCAATCTTAGGTGATAAGCATAGTAAAAGAATAAATACAATGGTAAAAGATGTTATAAATAATAGCTTTGGAAAGCCGAAAGTTTCAATGAGCAAAGAGATTTATGAGGCTACTTATAGTTTAAGAAATTTTTTGTTCGAAAAAGTTTATATAGGATCAAGAGCTAAAAAAGATGAGGAAAAAGCAAAAAGAATAGTAGAACAGTTATTTTATTACTTTTATGACAATATTGACAAGATGCCTCAAGAATTTATAAAACTTGCTGAGATTTATGGAAGAGAAAGAGCTGTTGCTGATTATATTGCTGGTATGACAGACAAATATGCTATTTTAAAATACAAAGAGATTTTTTTACCCAGTCCCTGGTTTGAGTAAAATATTTTTTGATTTTAATAAAAATTTAATTAACAACAGAAGGATTTTTGAATCTTTTGTCGAATATATATTGGTCGTCACTAATAAATTAATTTGTAAAGAGGAATTTAACAATTTTTGTCGAATAGAATAATTAGGTGATATTGATGGCTTACTCAAAAGAAATGATTGAAAGAGTGATTGAAGCAAATGACATAATAGATGTTATATCAGAGTATTTAGAACTAAAAAAAGCGGGAAAAGAATTTAAAGGTCTGTGTCCTTTTCATAGAGAAAAAACTCCATCTTTTATGGTGAGTCAAGAAAAACAGGTTTATCACTGCTTTGGCTGTAATGCTAGTGGAAATGTTGTTACTTTTATAATGGATATTGAAAATTTGACTTTTAAAGAAGCAATTGAATTTTTAGCAGATAGAGTGGGAATAACTCTTGAAGAAATTGAGTTGACAGAAAAGGAGTACCAAAAAAAGAAACTTATTGACGAAATATACAAAATAAATAAATTAGCAGCTATGTATTTTTATAATAAGCTTTTTTCTGAAGAAGGTAGACAGGCCTTAGTTTATATAAGAAAAAGAGGTTTGACAGAAGCAACGATTAAAAAATTTGGAATAGGTTATTCCCCACCTCAAGGAAACGGACTTTTAAATTTTTTAAAGGAAAAAGGCTATACAGAAAGTTTTTTGGTAAAGGCAGGACTTTTGTCTCAAAAAAATAACCGCTATTATGACAGATTTAGAAATAGAATGATGTTTCCTATAATAGATGTAAAGGGTAATATTATAGGTTTTGGAGGACGCTCTATTGACGATAGTTTGCCTAAATATTTGAACACTCCGGAGACGGAAGTCTTTAAAAAAGGGAAAAACCTATTTGCAATAAATTTTGCTAAAAAAACACAACAAGATAAATTTATAATTGTAGAAGGATATATGGATGCTATTTCCTTACATCAGGCTGGAATAGATTGTGCTGTAGCATCTTTAGGGACTGCTTTGACAGAGGACCAAGCAAGACTCATAAAAAGGTATAAAAGAAATGTTGTAATTGCTTATGATGCTGATGAAGCTGGTATTAGTGCCGCATTAAGGGGACTTGACATTCTTGATGAATTGAATTTAAATATAAAAGTATTAACTATACCTCATGGGAAAGACCCTGATGAGTTTCTAAAAAAGAATGGAGTAGAGGCATTTAATCAATTAATAGAAAATGCCGATAGTTTAATTGAGTTTAAAGCAAAAGTATATAGAAAAAATCTTGACCTTGATAATCCTCAAGATAGAATAATATATGTTAAAAAAATTGCAAAAGATATTGCAAAACTTTCTGATGAAGTGAAAAGAGAAGTTTATATTTCTTCAGTAGCTAAAGTTGCTCAAATACCTGAGAATGCAGTGAGAACAGAGGTTAGTCATTTTGTCAATAGGGAAATTGAAAAAAATCAAAAAAATATGTATATAGCTGGTAATATAAGGCATAATATATACAGTAGTAGTAAAATATCGCCAGAAAAATACTTAATTGCATTGCTCTTGTATGATAATAATCTTTATAAAAAAGTGAAAGAAACAATTACCGCCGATATGCTTGAGAATGTTAAATTAAGGCCAATTTTTGAAGAAATAATGTCAAGGTTAGAAGATGGAAACAAAACTCAAATAAATGATATTGTTTATTTATTACAAGAGGAAAATCTTATATCTGATTTTAACGATATTATTAAAGCTTTTTACGAGAGTGAAAATATTACTGAGCAAGCTATTGATGATATTATAAACAAGATTCTCATTAACAGCTTGGCGGTTAAAAGAGAGAGCATCAAAAGAGCTATAAATGAGGCTCATATGGTGGGGGATATAGAGAAAGAAAGGCAACTTTTAATAGAATTACAAAATTGTGAAAAGGAGATGCTAAAGATAAAAAATGGCTAAAAAGAAAGAAACCCATAGGGAGGGGAAACCTATGAACAACGAAGAATTATCTAAAGAAGCAATTACAGAACTTATCAATAAAGGGAAAAAAACTGGGATGCTCACCTACAATGAGATAATGGATTCCTTAGAAGATATTGATTTAAATCCCGACCAAATTGAGAAAGTATATGATGCTTTTGAAGATATGGGAATTGAAATTGTTGGGGAAGAACCTCGTCAGGAAGAAATAACTGAAGAAGATTTAGACTTAGACCTTTCTATTCCTGAAGGAATCAGTATAGATGACCCTGTTAGAATGTATTTGAAAGAGATAGGCAAGATTCCTCTTCTAACTCCGGAAGAAGAGATTGAATTAGCAAAAAGAATCGAACAAGGAGACGAAGAAGCTAAAAAAAGACTTATAGAAGCTAATTTAAGATTGGTTGTAAGCATAGCAAAGAGATATGTAGGAAGAGGAATGCTTTTCTTAGATTTGATACAAGAGGGAAATTTAGGATTACTCAAAGCAGTTGAAAAATTTGACTATAGGAAAGGTTACAAATTCAGTACTTATGCCACATGGTGGATAAGACAAGCTATCACAAGAGCTATTGCAGACCAGGCAAGAACCATAAGAATCCCTGTACACATGGTAGAAACTATAAATAAATTGATAAGAGTTCAAAGGCAATTGCTGCAGGAATTAGGTCGCGAACCTACCGCTGAAGAATTGGCAAAAGAGATGGGTATGCCAGAAGAAAAAGTAAGAGAGATAATGAAAATAGCCCAGGAGCCTGTATCTTTAGAAACCCCTATTGGAGAAGAGGAAGACAGCCACTTAGGAGATTTTATACCTGACGAAGATGCACCAGCTCCAGCAGAAGCTGCGGCTTATACAATGCTAAAAGAACAGTTGATGGATGTTCTTGATACTCTAACGCCAAGGGAAGAGAAAGTACTAAGACTTAGATTTGGTCTTGATGACGGCCGAGCAAGAACATTAGAGGAAGTAGGAAAAGAATTTAATGTTACAAGAGAACGCATAAGACAAATTGAGGCAAAAGCATTAAGAAAATTGAGGCATCCCAGCAGGAGCAAAAAATTAAAAGATTTCCTTGATTAAATAAGCTTCTTGACAAGAGGACAAAAATCTGTATAATTATTATTGTATTCCTCAGTAGCTCAAGGGTAGAGCAACCGGCTGTTAACCGGTAGGTTGTAGGTTCGAATCCTACCTGAGGAGCCACTTTTTGGGCCTTTAGCTCAGCTGGCAGAGCGGTCGGCTCATAACCGATTGGTCCGGGGTTCAAATCCCTGAAGGCCCACCATTGAGAGAAAAAGCATTTAGCTTTAAATGCTTTTTTATTTTTTATACTTTTAGGAGGATTACATGAAACTTACAGAGCGATTAAGGAAAATAGCTGAATACATTCCTCATGGGTCAAAAGTTGCAGACATTGGGACTGATCATGGGTTTATTCCTGTTTACCTTATCGAAAACAAAATATCTGCCTATGTTATTGCTTCAGATTTAAATGAAGGTTCATTAAGTAAAGCTGTAAAAGAAGTTGAGAAGCGAAATTTGCAATCTTTGATAGACACAAGGTTAGGGAATGGTCTTAATGTTTTATCGCCAGGGGAAGTAGATATAGTTGTCATTGCAGGTATTGGAGGAATTTCAATTACAAAAATACTAGATGAGGGAAAAAATATTGCAAAAACTATCAAAAAATTTATATTTCAACCTATGAGAGATTCAGCAGACTTGAGGAAATACTTAATAGAAAATGGATACAAAATTTGTGATGAGGAATTAGTTAAGGAAAATCAAAAATATTATGAAATAATAGTAGCAGAACATGGTAGACAAAAAGTCAAAAATCACATATATTATGAAGTAGGGGAAAAACTCTTACAAAAAAGACATCCACTACTAGAAGAATTCTTACAATATAAAATCGACAAAATGAAGAAAATCATAAGTAAACTTCCAGGGTCCAATGAAAAGCGTAAGCAATTAGAGGAAAAAGTAAAGAAATTCGAGGTGTTGATAAATGGGCTTGAAATGCCAAGTAATAGCTTCCATAATGGATAAACTTGCACCGCGTAAATTTGCTGAAGAGTGGGATAACGTGGGATTGTTAATAGGAGATGGTTCTAAAGATGTTTCAAAAGTTTTAGTAGCTTTGGATGCTACTTCTGAAGTAGTTAAGGAAGCAATTGACAAAAGAGTAGATATGATTGTAACTCATCATCCGTTAGTTTTTAAGCCAATAAAAAATGTCAGGGCTGATAATCCAGTGGGCTCCTTGTTAATACAACTTATTAAAAATGATATTTCCCTTTATGCAGCACATACTTCTTTTGATATAGCTCCAAATGGTATGAATGATATTTTATGCAATGTCCTAGGAATATACGATAGGGAAGTTTTGGCTGTCACTTATTCCGAAGGATATAAAAAAATTGCAGTTTATGTGCCGCAAGGATATGAAGAAGTGGTAAAAAATGCCATGTGCAGTGCAGGCGCTGGTTTCATTGGGAATTATAGTGATGCTACTTTTCAGGTGCGAGGCATTGGAACTTATAGACCTTTAGAAGGAACAAACCCATTTATTGGTGAAATAGGGAAACTAGAAAAGACAGAAGAAGTAAAGATAGAAACTATAGTACCTCAGAGATATTTAGAAAAAGTTGTAACTGCAATGCTGAATGTTCATCCCTATGAAGAGGTTGCTTATGATATTTATTCTTTGGAAAATGTTAAAGAAGAATATGGGCTTGGAAGAATTGGAATTATTTCAGAAACTACTTTACAAGAATTAGCTTTACAAGTAAAAACAAAACTTAAAATTAATAATTTAAGAGTGGTAGGAGACCTAAATAAAAAGATTAGAAAAGTGGCTGTATGTGGTGGAAGCGGTGCAAGTCTTATTCACAAAGCTGTTTCTAAAGGAGCGGATGTTTTAATAACAGCAGACATTGGCTATCACGATGCGGTAGAAGCCCAACACCTCGGATTGGCTTTAATTGATGCTGGACATTTTGGTACGGAGAATATTGCAGTCAGGTTTATTGCAGAATATATAATTGATGAAACTCAGGAACAGGGACACGAAATAGAAGTATTAGTTAGTGAAAGTCAAAAAGATCCTTTTATATTTCTATAATTAGGTTGACAAAAATAAATATATATGATAATATATATTCGATTGATGTGAAGAAATATATATGAAATAACGCATGTGAGTAAGTCGGATGGCCGCGTGCAAAATTGCACCTGCAATTTTGCACGAGGAAAGTCCGAGCTCCACAGGGCAGGGTGCCGGGTAACACCCGGTGGAGGCGACTCCAAGGAAAGTGCAACAGAGATATACCGCCTGGCACTCAACTTGTGAATGCCAGGTAAGGGTGGAAAGGTGAGGTAAGAGCTCACCAGAGACCAGGCGACTGGTCTGCTCTGCAAACCCCACCTGGAGCAAGGCGAATAGGAGGGAGTAGGTGGCCCGCCGTTTCCCTCGGGTTATGCTGCTAGAAGTGTCAGGCAACTGACACCCTAGATAGATGGCCATCCTCGACAGAACTCGGCTTATAGACTTGCTCACATGGATTTAAAATACCATGATTCTGTGGTATTTTTTATTTTTTATTTATGCAAAATTTAAAAATTGTTTGGTCCATAAATTTTTGTTTGATTTAAAAGTTGTTTTTTGCTAATATTATATATGGGCAAAACTATTATAGAAGGAGAGATTCAGATGAGCATACATATTGGGGCTAAAGAAAACGAAATCGCTCAAACAGTGTTATTGCCAGGAGATCCTTTAAGGGCTAAATACATAGCAGAAAATTTTCTTGAAGATGTAAAATGTTACAATGAAGTTAGAGGAATGTATGGTTTTACAGGGCATTATAAAGGGAAAAGAGTATCAGTTCAAGGTACAGGCATGGGAGTACCTTCCTTATCTATTTATGTAAATGAGCTTATAACCAGTTACAACGTGAAAAATCTCATAAGAATAGGTACTTGTGGTTCTTTGCAACCAGATATCAAACTCAGAGATATAGTAATTGCCATGAGTTCTTCAACAGACTCTGCAATAAATAAGATTAGATTTAATGGTATGGATTATGCTCCTACAGCAAGTTTTAAATTATTGAAAAAAGCCTATGATAAAGCAATGGAGTTAGGAATACAACCTAAAGTAGGAAATATTCTTACAACGGATACTTTTTATAATGATGACCCAGACAGTTGGAAATTATGGGCGAAGTTTGGTGTTTTGGCAGTAGAGATGGAAACTGCAGGACTATATACTCTGGCTGCTAAGTACAATGTAGATGCTCTTACAATATTGACAGTGAGCGATAGCTTGGTTACCGGAGAAGCAACGACAGCTGAAGAAAGGCAAAAGACTTTTATGGATATGGTAAAAATTGCACTAGAAATTGCTGAATAATGATTTTTAAAAAGAGGATAGCTGGGTTTATCCTCTTTTTAAAATAATTGAAAAAGGAGCTGATAGGTGATGAAGCCTTTAAAATTTAAGCCTATTTTTATGGAGAGAATATGGGGAGGTACTGCATTAAGAGATAAATTTGGCTTTGATATTCCCAAGGGTAAAAAAATTGGAGAATTGTGGACAATATCTGACAATAGAACTGCTGTCAGTGTAATTGAAGGTGGAGAATTTAATGGCCAAAAACTAAGTGATATAGCCTACAAATTTTTTGAGGATATATATGGTAAAGAGGTAAATTATGAGAGATTTCCTTTACTTATCAAAATAATTGATGCGCAAGACAAACTTTCCGTCCAAGTTCATCCAGATGATGAATATGCTTTTAAATACGAAAATGGCGATTCTGGAAAAACAGAGATGTGGTATATAATAGATGCAAAACCCGGGGCTAAACTTGTGTGCGGTTTAAAAGAAGGAACTACAAAAGAAGAATTTAAAAAACTATTGGAGGAAGAAAGATTAGAAGAATGTTTAAAGGAAATAGAAGTAAAGCCAGGTGATGTGATTTACATACCTTCAGGGATGGTGCATGCTATAGGTGAAGGCATACTTATTTGTGAAATTCAACAAAATTCAGACCTCACCTATAGAGTATATGATTACAATAGAGTAGATGAATTCGGTAGGAAGAGAGAGTTACATATAGAAAAAGCTTTAAATGTTATAAATTTTAATTTAAAGACAGATAAAATAATACCTGAATTTAAAGAAATACGAGGCGGACGCATATCTCATGTTGTTAAATCTCCATATTTTCAAGTAAGTATAATTGAAATAAATGAAGAGGTAAAAATAGATACAGAAGGAAAATTTAACACTTTAACAGCTATAGAAGGAAATTGTAAAATTTATTTTTATGAAGGTACTGTTGAATTAAAGGCAGGAGAGACTGTATTAATACCTGCTTCTACACCGAGTTATACAATAGAGGGAAATTGCAAGGTGCTCAAAGCTTATATATAGAAAGCGTAAATATTGACAACTTTTTATTAAAATTGTATAATAAAAAAGCAATAAGTGGGGTTATAGCTCAGCTGGTCAGAGCGCTACGTTGACATCGTAGAGGCCACAGGTTCAAGTCCTGTTAACCCCACCATTTCTTATATGGGTCATATGGGGATATAGCTCAGTAGGGAGAGCACATGCCTCGCATGCATGAGGTCAGGGGTTCAAATCCCCTTATCTCCACCAAACTGAAAATAAAATATTTTTATACATAAATTTATTTTTTTTTCACAAGATATAACCGAATCATAACAACATGAGGAGGTTATATCTTTTTATGTGGAAAAATCTAAGATTTGTATTGATTTTGATAGTTTTGCTGTTTACCATATCAATTTTTTTGAGTGCATGTAAAAATACAATTCAAAAACCTTTTTTTAAGCCTTTTAGTAAGATAGGAGTAAAAAAACTTCAAATAGTAGGATTTTATGTTGATTCTGCTGGACCAGACAATTCATATCAATCACTGGTAAAATATTCAAGATATATTGATACACTTTCTCCATTATGGCTTACTGTAGAAGGAGACGGGACAGTAAAAGATTCTACAAATCCTCAGGCGCTGGATTATGCGAAAAAACAAGGGATAAAGATAGTTCCTCTGGTGAATGTGGCAAATAGCAAAGATGAAGTTCTCTTGGATCCGAATATCCGTGAAAAGGCTATTTCTCAATTAATGGCCTTGTTAAAAAAACATAATTTTGATGGTTACAATATAGATTTTGAGTTTATTCCTCATGGAACCAAAAATTACATTAAAGATAAAGATTATCTAACAGCGTTTGTGAGTAAAATAAGACCTTTTATTAAAAAAGAAGGCAAAATTCTTGATATTTCTGTTATACCTCATTATCAGGTACCTAAAGAAATATCAGGTATATACGACTATCACGAATTAGCGCCTTTAGTTGACCATGTCACTTTGATGACCTATGATAGGCATAATGCTTCTTCACCGCCGGGACCTGTTTCTCCTGAGCAGTGGGTGGAGTACAACGTCAAAGATGCACTAAATGAAGGTTTTAAACCTGAACAAATATGTTTAGGAGTAGCTACTTATGGATATGATTGGCCTGCAAGTAAAAGTGGTGGTTTCTCTCGTCCTACAAAAGAAATACTTACAAAAGCACAAATTCAAGGAATTCAAATAAAGTGGAGCGACCAATACCAAGAGCCTTATTATGTCTATTATGACAAAAACACGGGAATAACGAGAGAGGTATGGTTTGAAAACTCTGCCACTTTAGCTGAGAAGATAGAAGTTGCTAAAAGGTATAATTTACATGGCATATGTGTGTGGAGGATTGGCTTTGAAACCCCTTCTTTTTGGGATGTTATAGGTAAGAAAATAGGAAGCAGATAGAAAAATATTGAAAACATTTAAGTAAAGATATATAATAGAGGTGTGATTACCAAATTATTGGGGGGATTTTCATGAATTTAAATTCTTACATAGACAATATGAGAGACGACATTATAAAATCAGTTCAAGAATTGGTCAGGATAAAAAGTGTACAAGATGAGCCAAAACCAGGTATGCCTTATGGAGAAGGTGTTGCGAAGGCATTGGACAAAGCTTTAGAGATCGCACAAAGTTTAGGCTTTAGGACTAAAAACGTGGATGGATATGTAGGGTATGCAGAATACGGCGAAGGAGAAGAAATGATAGGAGTTTTGGGACATTTAGATGTAGTTCCAGAAGGTGATGGGTGGACCCATCCACCTTATGGTGCTGAAATACATGAGGGAAAGATATATGGAAGAGGTACTGTAGATGATAAGGGCCCTATAATTGCTGCTTTATACGGGTTGAAAGCTATAAAAGACGCTGGGTTAAAGCTTTCTAAAAGAGTGAGAATTTTATTTGGAACAAATGAAGAGACAGGTTCTCACGAAATTGCTTATTATTTAAAACACGATGAAGCTCCTACTATGGGTTTTACTCCTGATGCTCAATATCCAATTATATATGCAGAAAAAGGAATAACAATGTTTAATGTGGTAAAAGACTTTAATAAAAAGCCCAGTAATATAGTTATAGAATATATTAAAGGTGGAGAAAGGCCCAATGTAGTGCCGGGCTATTCTGAAGCTGGCTTAAAGGTAAAAGAAGCAGATAAAAAGAAAGAAATTAAAGATAAGTTAGAAGCTTTTGTAAAAGAGACTGGTTACAATTTGAAGGCTGAAGAGAAAGGCGAAATGCTTGTAATCAAGTCAGTAGGGGTTTCGGCTCATGGCAGTCTTCCGCACTTAGGAAAGAATGCTATAATGCAGCTATTTCTCTTCCTTGACAGAATAGATTTAGAGGATAGCGATGTCAAAGATTTTATACATTTCTTTGCTACAAATGTTGGAATGGAAACAGACGGGAAAACTTTTGGGATATACTTAAAAGATGAAACAGGAGAATTGACTTTTAACGTTGGTACTATCCAATTGGATGAAAGCAAAGGAGCATTAGGTTTAAATATCAGATATCCAGTGAAATATAAATATGAAGATTGGATGAATATTTTCGAAGAAAAAATCAAGACTAATGGGATGAGAATAGAAGACATGCTCCATCAACCACCTTTGTATTTTCCACCAGACCATCCTTTGATAAAAACTTTGAGCAAAGTTTACGAGGAACAGACGGGACAGAAAGTAGAGCTTTTAGCAATAGGGGGGGGAACTTACGCTAAGGAGATGCCTAACACAGTAGCATTTGGGCCTGTTTTCCCAGGCAAGCCAGAGTTAGCACATCAAGCAGATGAATATATAGAGATTGAAGATCTGATATTAAATGCAAAAATTTATGCCCACGCTATATATGAATTAGCAAAATAAAATCCCTCTTTTGAGGGATTTTATTTTAAACTAAAATATAATTTATTTTCTTCTAGCACAAATCCTAATTCTTCCCAAGGTAAAGATGTATTATTAGAATATACTGAAATGACACCAATATCGCGTAAAAACTCAGAAACAGTTTTTGTAATTTGTTTTCCTAGTTCTTTTTTGTTAATTTCTTCCTCAAAAGATACAGAAAGTTCATTAATTATAATTCTATTAACTGGCTCATAAGGGTCTTCGAAAATTGTCAACCAAAGGCGAGAGTTTTTTTCAATTCCGTTCAAAATGATAAACCATTCAGTATCGTCTTCATATTTTAGAATATGTTGTATAAAGTGAATTCCTGAGGTTTTTTCTATTTCCCACTTCATAAGGGAAAGGTATTCGTCGCTAAGAATTTCGCTCAAAGTAGTGTTTATGCATCTTAAGGATAATAAGTCATTCATGATATCCCTCTTTTCATAAAATGATATTCTTATTTAGCAGTTTTTACTATATAGTATATGCTATTATACAAGTAAGTGGTTTTATATTTATAAATTCTATTTAAACGTTTAAATTCCTTCTTTTTATTAAAAAATTTGTGATTGACATGTTTTAGGAGGATGTGTATAATAAAAATATAGAAAGTGGGGTTATAGCTCAGCTGGTCAGAGCGCTACGCTCACATCGTAGAGGTCACAGGTTCGATCCCTGTTAACCCCACCAATAATATGAAGATTTTCCGGCGTTATAGAGATGCCGGAATTTTTATTTTTTTGATGTTTATGAAAGAATGGTAATATTTTAATTATGTTGCCCAAGGAGGCAGTTCTTATTCTTGAAAAAGCTGTTGCCCGCTTTTACGTGAGGGCAAAAGGGGAAAATATATGCTGGAGGTAAAGGAAAAAGTAATAGCCTGTGCCAAGGGGGCTGAAGTGGCAACGGGAGCAAAGCTTTCATATAGAAATTTTGAGCTTGGCTTTGACAACCTAGTAACCAATAAAACTATGGCTGAGACATTTAAAACTAATTTAAAGGAACTGGGTTATCATGATATAAGTGATAAAGAAGAGGGCGTTGGTTCAACGGACATGGGAAATGTAAGCCAGGTTGTGCCTTCTATCCATCCCCACATTGCCATAGCTGAAGAGGACATAGCACCTCATAGCTTGGAATTTTTGAAAGCTGCAGGTTCACAGAGGGGAAAGGAGGCAACCTACTTGCAGCCAAAGCTCTGGCTATGACGGCGGTAGATATAATGACAAAAGAGGAATTGCTAAAGAAGATAAAAGAGGAGTTTAAAAAAACGGTTGAAATTTCTTAAATATTCCTCGCGAGCAATTTCTTATACCAATCAGAGTAGAAAAAAGCTTGCTGCCTTTATTTTTATGTAATTTGGGCTTGATGCCAAAACTTTTCATGTTGAGGATAGATTTTTTTATTTCAGAATCATATAAAGGCATTATAAGGAAATAAAAGTCACCTCTTGACATATTATCGAAATGCTGTAGAATGATATTATAATGAAAATCTTATCAGAGTTTTCTGTTTAAAAACTATTGTATGGAGGTTGTATGATGTACATTCCGACAATTAGCCCTTATGCCTTTAAAATTGGTCCAATTGCTGTCCATTGGTATGGAATTTTTATGGCTATTTCTATTGCTATCGGTGGATATTATTTGTACAAAGAGGCAATGAAATTAAATTACGATGAAGACTTTTTATTAAATCTATTAATGGTTGTAGTAATTTCTGGTGTTATAGGTGCTCGATTGATGTTTGTATTGGCAAATTATCCTGAGTGGTTTATTAAAAATCCTATCCAAGTTTTAAAAATTTATGAAGGTGGGTTATCTTGGCATGGTTCAGTTTTAGGTGGTTTTTTAGCAGGACTTTATTATTGCCGTAAAAAAGGTGTGAGGATAAATCCTTTGGAGGATTTTGCAGTTTTAGGCCTTGCTATTGGAAACATATTGGTGAGAATTGGCAATATTTTTAATCAAGAAGTATTGGGAAGACCGACTGAATTTGCATTTGGGAGATGGCCTGCACAATTAGTAGGAGTTGCCATGGGGATAATACTTCTTATAAGATATTTTTATATACAGAAAAAGCATATGCCTGATGGATATCAATTTTGGTCTTTTATATTTTATTATCAATTGATGAGAGGTTTAATTGAAGAAACCGTAAGAGACAATCCTTTAATATGGCCTGTATATTTAAATGAAAAATGGGGAATAGGATTTTTTACTTTAACTCAGTTAGTAACACCTTTCATTTTGATATTGGCATACTGGATGATTAGAAAGGTTTTAAATGACCCCAATAAACAATTTTACAATTAAACTGCCTTTGAGGCAGTTTTCTTATTTAAGGCAAATTGAATTAATCTTTAACTATTGATAAATCTAAAAGGGAACTACTTTATTTTACAACATTTTAATGGTAAAATTATATTTGATAAATTTTTTACAGAGGAGCTGAAAAGATGGAAAAAAGAAAAGTTTTTGATGATTTATTAGTTAGGATTGACCAAATGGCAAGAGAAATTGATGATATGGATGAATTTTATGGTGAAGTTGTTAAGATATTAGCAGATAATGTTCCTTACTACAATTGGACAGGTTTTTATTTCATGAAGGATGGAGAGTTAGTAATAGGACCTTATATTGGTAGACCTACAGAGCATGTGAGAATTAAAGTAGGAGAGGGAGTTTGTGGAAGAGCTGTTGCAGAAAAAAATACTATAATTGTAGATGATGTAACAAAAGAAGATAATTATTTGGCTTGTAGTCTTGAGACGAAATCGGAAATTGTAGTGCCAATATGGGTTAATGGCGACATAATAGGAGAAATAGATATTGACAGCGATGATTTAGCTGCTTTTGATGAAGAAGATAAAAGATTTTTACAAAAAGTTGCAGAGATTATAAGTCGAAAACTTAAAAAATAGATATCCATTGGCTTTTGTGGTATAATAATTGTGTCAGGAAGGAGGATAGGCTATGAGAGAAAGAGTAGAAGAAGTATTAGAGCTTTTAAGACCATCTCTTCAAGCAGACGGAGGAGATGTGGAACTTATTGACGTTACAGATGATGGAATTGTAAAGGTAAGATTGACAGGCGCTTGTGGAGGATGCCCTTTTGCTACGTTGACGCTGAAAGAAGGCATTGAAAGGGCTATCAAAGAAGAAATACCTGAAGTGAGGGAAGTAATAGCAGTTTAAAAATCCGGGTGATCCGGATTTTTTTGTTATATAAGCAGGAATTTTTAGCCATACATAGAATAGTATATATGGGAATATTTTCAAGGAGGTCTATGTATGGTTAAAAAATTTTGTTTAGCAGGATTGATTGTCTTGATATTATTTTTAAATTTATCAAGTGCCTATTCAGAAGCTAATCCTTATTCAGAAGAAAAAATATTACAAAAAATAGTAATGAAGGTACCTTTTACAAGGGGATTAAAATTGGTAGAACATAAGTTGAAAAATGGGTTATATAGCTTTAAATTTGAAGGAAGTAATCCATTTAAGAATTTAAAAATTGTATACAATACTGACAATGATAAATTAGAGTATATAGATTACTATGTAAATACTTTTACACCTTTAGACAAAAATTTATCAGAAAAATATTCAAAAAGTGAGTCTATAATTTTAGCCAACAATTTGATATCTTCAATTACAGGAGAAGAATATCAATTTGCAAAAAGCCTTTCAGATGATGAGTATATTGATGAAAGTTTAGAAAAACCATATATTTATAAGTTAATTTTTAAAAAAATGATAAATCACCTGATAGTGGATAATAGAGAAATAGTTGTGTACATAGATTCTCATTCAGGAGAAGTTGTTAAATTTTTTGGTGAAAATCTTTCGGAAAAAGTGAAATATGAGGATACAAAGGATATTAAAAGTATTGGCGAAATAAAAAGCCTATATCAAAAATATATTGTTCCTCAGCTTATGGTTTATAAAGAAGGCAAAAAGTATCAGTTAGTGTATATTTCCTCTTTGAATCCTTTGTTTTATGGGATTGATGCAAAAAGTGGTATTTTTATTGATTATAAGGGAAATGATATTAAAGAAGAAATGATTACACTGGATTTTTCAAAGTTAAAAGACAATTGTTTTAATTTAAAAAGTCCAGAGACAATTGCTCAAGATATAGCAAAAAATTTAAAAATAGATAAAATTTCTTTGCTCAAATCCGGTTATGTGAATAATTTTTATTTGACGGGTAAACCGGCTGTGACTTATGATTGGAATTTTACAAGTTTAAAAGACAAAATTTTAAATATAAATGTAGCAATTGATTCTCACGACCGGAATATTCTTCACTTAGGTTTTGGTTATTGGAATTATAATGAGAAAGATTTTAGAATACTTGATATGGAAGAGGCAAAAACATATGTGAAAGGACATCTTTATAATTATTTGTCTTGTAATTTTTTGGTATCATATCCTATGAAGTATCGAGATAATAAAATTTATACTTTTTATAGACAAACAAACAATACGATAATTTCTAATAATTATATAACCATTGAAACAAATGAGGAAGGAATAGTTAAAAAAATAATCTTTAATTGGGATTATATTGATTTTCCAAAGATAAACAATACTATCAATATACAAGTTGCTCAAAATATTTTTATAGATAGTGGTTTTAAACTGTACTATTTTATAACAGAGAATAAAAAAGGTAAATTAGTGTATATACCTAACTCTTTGGAGTTTATGATAGATGCCAGCACAGGGGAAAAGATATATTACAGTTCTTTAAATTGGGAGGAAGATTAGAGAATGGACAATGAAATTTTGAAACTTGAAGCGGCTGAAGAATTAGGACTTCTTGAAAAGGTAAAAAAAGTTGGATGGTCTAAGTTGTCTGCCCAAGAAACGGGGAAGATAGGCTCTATAGTTAAGAAAAAGATGAAAATGCAACAGGAGGTAGGAAAAAAAGAAAAGTTGTGATATACTCTATTTGAGGTGAATTGCCATGGGGGATATAAATTTGTTTGAAGAGGCTGCTCGCCTCATTAAGCAGTCAAGAAAAACTATTGTATTGACAGGAGCAGGTATATCAACGGAAAGTGGTATACCTGATTTTAGAAGCCCAGGAACGGGTTTGTGGGAGAACTTAGATCCAATGGAGGTTTTGTCAACGAGGGTATTGTACAATTTTCCGGAGGAATTTTATAAAGTTGGCTTCAAGATTTTGTCTTCAATGAGAAATGCTGAACCTAATGAAGCTCATTACATATTAAGCGAAATGGAGAAAGAAGGTATAATTTTTGGAGTAATTACACAAAATATAGACAATCTTCATCAAAAAGCTGGTTCTAAAAATGTATTCGAAGTTCACGGCAATACGAGAGAAGGAAGTTGTTTACATTGTGGTAAAAAAGTCTCTTTTGAAGTTTTAGAGGAAAAAGTAAATAAAAAACAAATTCCTCCTCGTTGCGATGATTGTAATGGCATATTGCGCCCAGATGTTGTGCTTTTTGGAGACCCTATGCCTTATGCATTTGATTTGGCCATAAAAGAAGTAAAGTCCAGCGATTTGTTAATAGTCATAGGTTCTTCTTTGGCAGTTTCGCCAGTGAACTTTTTGCCAGATATAGTAAGACATTTAATAATTATAAATGCGACAGAGACTCCTTATGACTATAAAGCTGATGTAGTTATACGGGAAAAAGCAAGTTATGCGCTTAGAAATATATGGGATATTATAAAATTTCAATAAAAAATTTGACAATTTGATATATAAGTGCTATGATAGAGAAGTAAATTATTTATCAAGTTTGGAGGAAGATATAAATGGTAAGAGGTAAAGTAAAATGGTTTAATGCCGAGAAAGGCTATGGCTTTATTGAAAGGGAGGATGGCACAGACGTATTTGTCCATTACTCAGCAATTGAAGGTGATGGTTTTAAGACATTAGAGGAAGGGCAAAAAGTTGAGTTCGAGGTAGTTGAAGCCGCAAAAGGACCACAAGCTTCTAAGGTAAGAAAGGTAAACTGACGCGAAATCAAACCCTAACATTAAATATGTTAGGGTTTTTTGATATAGGAGGTATTTACTATGAATGATTACATTGTAAGAGCTACAGCTTACAATAATAAAATATTAGCTATTGCAGCCTTTTCAACACAAACTGTGCAGAAAGCTAAAGAAATTCACGATCTCACACCTACCACTTGTGCAGCTTTAGGAAGAACTTTGACAGCTGTTGCTATGATGCGAGTTATGATGAAGGGAGAAAAAGATAAGGTTACCTTAGTTATAAAAGGTGATGGACCGATAGGGAATATTATTGCAGTGTCAAATTATCCGGGAATTGCTAAAGGGTATGTAGGAAATCCTAAAGTGGACTTACCACTGTCTGAAAAAGGAAAATTAGATGTAGGCAAAGCTGTTGGTAAAAATGGATATGCGACTGTTATAAAAGATATAGGTTTAAAGGAACCTTACATTGGAACTGTAGAGCTTCAAACTGGGGAAATTGGGGAAGATATAGCCTATTATTTTTATGCCTCTGAGCAGGTACCTTCTGCTGTTGGGGTAGGAGTGTTAGTGGGAAAAGAAGGAAATGTTTTAGCTTCTGGAGGCTTTATTATACAGTTATTGCCTAATGTTGAAAAAGAAGTTGTAGCAAAGCTAGAGGAAGTACTCAGGAATATTTCTTCAGTTACAGAATTATTAAGGAATGGATATCTGCCAGAAGATATATTGAACCATATATTAGGGGAGATGGGACTTAATATTTTAGAAAGAGTTGATTTAAAATATGAATGTGATTGTTCACAAGAAAGATTTGAAACTGCTATAATTGCTCTTGGAAAAGAGGAGATAGAAAAACTTATTTCAGAAGGACAATCTGTTGAAGCTGTATGCCATTTTTGTGGTAAAAAGTATTTGATAGAGGAAAGTAGGCTTAAAGAATTGCTGAGAATTGCAGAGGGATAAAGCAAATTTAAGAGAATCATTGATATTTTTTATTTTTAATTAGACATAAAGGCGAAAAAATCCTCAAAATAGTGTTGACTAATAGCAGTTTTTTATGTATACTATTACTTGCACGGCAGTAGAATGGTCGTATAGCTCAGCTGGGAGAGCACCTGCCTTACAAGCAGGGGGTCATAGGTTCGAGTCCTATTGCGACCACCACGGCCCAATAGCTCAGTTGGTTAGAGCGCCAGCCTGTCACGCTGGAGGTCGAGGGTTCAAGTCCCTTTTGGGTCGCCAGTTATGCCTCGATAGCTCAGTTGGTAGAGCAAGGGACTGAAAATCCCTGTGTCAGTGGTTCGATTCCACTTCGAGGCACCATTATGCGGACATAGCTCAGTTGGTAGAGCATCACCTTGCCAAGGTGAGGGTCGCGAGTTCGAGTCTCGTTGTCCGCTCCAATATGGCGACATAGCCAAGTGGTAAGGCAGAGGTCTGCAAAACCTTTATTCCCCGGTTCGAATCCGGGTGTCGCCTCCATAAAAATATGAAACTTTAGTAAATAAGGTTATGAAAAAGCCCTAGAAGGGGCTTATATTTTTTAATTTTAAAATCTAATCGTTTATAGTCTTTTGGATAGGAGGGAAATTATGGAGAAAATTATCGATATAGAAAATATAGAACAAATTATAAAGGAAAATGATATGGTATTTCTTTATTTTTCTACACAAGATTGCGGAATATGTATATCATTACTTCCTAAACTTGAAGAAATGCTAGTAAACTATCCCAAAATAAAAAGTTTTCACATTCCTATTGATGAGATTCCGCTGGCTTCTGGTAAGTTTTCTGTTTTTACTGTTCCTACTGTAATAGTTTATGTGGATGGGAAAGAGGCAATAAGAGAGGCTCGTTTTATAAGTATGGACACATTGGAAGAAAAAATTTCAAAATATTACTCTCTTTTCTTTGAAGAAACTGCATAAAATTTTATGTAAAATTTTTTCATTTTTAATTTAAATTTAATTTGCTAAAGTAGTAGTTTTTTTGCCAAAATTTTTATATAATATTATGGGGTTGTTAAATGTTTTTTTGTGGAGGAAGCATTGTGAAGGGGAGAAACATTCTTATTGTCGATGATAACAAACTTACAAGGAAAATTTTGAAAGATATTTTAGAAAATGCTGGGTATGGGGTGCTAGAGGCTAAAGAGGGAGAAGAGGCTTTACAAATATACAGGAATAAACTACCTGATATGGTAATATTAGATATAATTATGCCAGGCATGAATGGCTTTGACCTTTTAAGAATTTTGAGGAAAGAAGAAGAAAATTTGATGCTTCCTATAATACTTTTGACTTCACAGGACAATTTTGAAGAAAAAATTAAAGGGTTGGAATTGGGTGCAGATGATTATTTAGTGAAACCTTTTAATGACAAAGAACTTCTGTTTAAAGTCAATAATTTGTTTCAGCGAATAGAACACAACAGAATGGCCAATCCTCTTACTGGTCTTAGAGGAAATATTGACATTAAAGAAGAAATAAAAAGGCGAATTAAAGAAAATAAGCCTTATGCCATTTTGTACATTGATTTGGACAATTTTAAGTCTTATAATGATTACTATGGTTTTCTAAGAGGAGATAACGTAATAAAACTTACAGCCAAAATTTTATCAGATGTTGTAAATCTGATTGGAAATGAAAGAGATTTTTTGGGACACATAGGTGGAGATGATTTTGTGATAATTACTACTCCTGATAAAGCTGAAGAGATGTGTAAGTATATAATTTCTCGCTTTGATGAGGAAATAAAGTATTTATATGACGATGAAGATAGAAAACGTGGTTACATAGAGACAATTGGTAGGACTGGCGAAAAGATGATGTTTCCACTGGTATCAATTTCTATTGCTATTGTCACAAATGAATTTAGAAATTTTAAAAATGATTTGGAAATAAGTGCAGTAGCTGCCGAATTGAAAAAGAAATTAAAGACAATGGATGGAAGTTGTTATTTAAAAGATAGAAGAAAAGGTTAAGGGCATACAATAGTATGCCCTCAGTTTGTTGACAAAGTAAAAAATATTCAAAGGAGATATTTTGCATCGTCGCTCCGATGTTCCAAAGCGACAAAACTAAAGCTCGACCTTCAGGTTCCGGCAGGGTACCGGGCACAATCGGCATCCATGCCTTAAGGTGCCCGCCTCCGCCATCCTTGGCTTCGGCCCTGCCTCCACCCTCGGTCTTGCTAAGTTTTGCTGCCGCTTTGTAACAAGTCACTCCTTATGCAAAATATCTCCTTTACGAAAGTTTGTCTACAGTCTGAGGGCATACAATAGTATGCCCTATCTTTGTATAAAAGAGGTGAAAAAATGCTTAATCCTTTTGTTCCCCATGGCAATTTTAGATGGATTGTAATTGATGGGAGAGAGAGGAAAATTGGAGATAGTTTGTCTAAGTTAGGGATAAAAGTCTTATATACTGAAAAATGTCCAGACTTATATGATGCTATTTCTTTTCATCCCGATATACTTTTACATCCGTTGGGAGATGGAGAAGTCATTGTAGCTCCCAATGTGACACTAGAGTTTATACACAAATTGAGATTAATAGGTTTAAAAGTAAAAATAGGGCAAACTTTTTTGAAACGTAACTATCCTTATGATATCGCATATAATGTAGCAAGATTGGGAAACACAGCTTTTCACAATTTGAAGTACACAGATCCTGTTTTAAGAGAGTCCTTAGAAAGGAAAGGTGTCAAGTTTTTAAATGTAAAGCAAGGTTATACAAAATGTAATATGGCAATCATAGATGACAATAGTTTTATAACTTCAGACAAAGGAATATTTGAGGTAGCAGTTAAGAATGGTTTTGAAGCGCTTTTGATAGAACCCGGAGGCGTTTTTTTAAAGGGTTTTGAATATGGATTTATTGGCGGTGCAATGGGACTTATAGGAGAGAAAAAATTAGCAGTAACTGGTGTATTCAATTCACATAAAAATTATGAAAAAATTATTGAATTTTTAAATAAAAAAGGAATTGAAATTATTTATCTTACTTTTAAACAAATAAAAGACATTGGTTCCATCATTCCACTGATTTAAAACAGATAAAAATGATAAAAAGACACATATACTATTAACGAAAGGAGTGAGAAAATTGCAACTATTTTCCATAGGTATTTCAAAGGATTTAAAACTAGAGGGAGAAAATTTAAAACATGGATTAAAAAACTTAGCTGAAAATGGTATAAAGATTGCTATAAATTCTAATGTGTGTGGCTCAGTTACCTATTATAGCTTAAAAGTGGAGGATAAACAAGACTTTAATAATGTTGCGAGAATAAGAAATTATATAGCGGAAGCTATTTCAGATATAATTGTTAACCAAGTTGACAAACGGATAATAAAAAAATTAATCAATAAATATTACCATTATTTTTCAGAAGATGAAAAGGAGGAAATAGAAAAAATCGCTTACAATATTTTAGAAGATGATGTGAATAAAGAGACATTTAAATTAGCAAAAAAAGAGCAAATTTTTGTATTGGTAAGAGATTTTTTAAAAGAGAGTGATTATATAGACTTAGAAGGGTTTGTGAACTTTAGACTGAGGGATTTTATTAGTGAACTTAGCGAAGTAACAGATAAGGCTGTTGATGAATTTTTAATGAAAAAAGAGTACAATGAGTTTATAGGTTTACTTAAATACTTCGTCGAATTACAGGATTCAAAAGTTGAAATATTGAATATCATTGTCGACAAAAATGGCAAATTTAAACTTTATGATGAAAATGACAAACCAATATCTAATGATTTTATTAATGAAATAGTTGCTGAATTAAAAGATGGTGTTATAAGTGATGAAGATGCTTTGATAAGCACGCTTATAACCATTGCTCCTAAAAAAATATTTTTTCATTCTATTAACAATATGAGAGATAATGAAATTCTAGAGACGGTTAAAAAAGTTTTTAATGACAAAGTAGAAATTTGCTATGGCTGTGAATTATGTTCAAAGATTAAATGTGAAAAATAGCCCAGCTTAAGGCTGGGTTTTAAAATTCGCCAAAATCTGATATTATTATATTTGTGATTTTTTAAGATTTAGAGGTGGTGGAATGCAATTTTTAACAAGGATGCTATTTTTAGCTTTTGTAGGAGCAGCTATTGGATGGTTTACGAATTTTGTGGCAGTGAAAATGCTGTTTAAACCTTTAAAACCAATAAAAATTTTAGGAATCGAGGTACAAGGTCTTATTCCTAAAAGAAAGTATGAAATTGCTAAATCAGTGGGAGAAATTGTAGAGAAAGAACTACTATCTTTTAATGAATTATGGGATAAGCTTTTAACAGAAGAAAATCGCAAGTTTCTATTATCGAATTTGGACTTAAAAGTTAAAGGAGTTACAGAAAATAAGTTTCCTTCTTTTCTTCCCAAGGCTATAAAAGAGATGATATCAAACTATATTGGTGATATTATAAATAGAGAAGTAGAAGTATTTTTGAATTTTCCTCCTAATGAAGTGGTGGAGATTATTTCAAAAAAACTTAAAATATCAGAAATTGTAGAGGAAAAGATAAAAAGCTTCAAATTAGAAAAATTGGAGGATGTGGTGATAAAAATTGCTCATAGTGAACTTTATATGATAGAGATTATGGGGGGAGTTTTAGGGTTTCTAATAGGAGTATTGCAAGCAATTGTGATACAATTTTTATAAGTTATTATTGACAAATGTCCGAGAGGAAGATATAATGATTAAAAAATTAAATATTAAAGCAATGAGGGGGAAAGTAGATATTTAAAGAACATCACAGAGATTGAATGACATAGGCTGAGATCATTCAAATGTTCTGAATATCGAAGACCACCCCGGAGCTGCGGATGATGAATCCGAACGGTTATTCCGATATAATACCAGAGTATAAAAAAGAGTGGAACCGCAGATAACCTCTGCCTCTTTACGGGGTAAGAGGTTTTTTATTTAAATAAAAAATTTTACAAAGGAGGTAATTGAATGATTATAATATTAAAGGATGGCACACAAAATGAATTTGAAAAGGGTATGACAGTTTATGAAATAGCTAAAAGTATAAGTGAAAGATTAGCAAAAGAAGCCGTTGGTGGAAAGTTTAATGGCAAAGTAGTGGAACTTAATACAAAAATTGAGGAGGACGGAAAATTAGAAATTTTGACTTTTGATGATGAAGAAGGAAAAAAGATTTATTGGCACACTTCTTCCCATATTTTAGCACAGGCTGTAAAAAGGCTTTTTAAAGATGTGAAATTGGCAATTGGTCCAGCTATAGACAATGGCTTTTACTATGACTTCGACACAGATAGGCCTTTTACTACAGAAGACTTTGAAGCTATAGAGCAGGAAATGAATAAAATTATAAAAGAAGATTATAAGTTGGAAAGGTTTGTCCTTCCAAAAGATGAAGCAATAAAATTAATGGAGGAAAAAGGTGAACCTTATAAAGTGGAGCTAATTGAAGAAATACCAGAAGGGGAGGAAATTTCTTTTTACAAGCAAGGAGAATTTACTGACCTTTGCGCAGGACCTCACCTTATGTCAACAGGCATGGTAAAAACTATTAAATTGTTGTCAGTTGCTGGAGCCTACTGGAAAGGCGACGAAAAAAATAAAATGCTTCAAAGAATATATGGAATAAGCTTTCCTAAAAAAAGCATGTTAGATGAATATTTACATATGTTAGAGGAAGCTAAAAAAAGAGACCATAGAAAATTAGGGAAAGAGTTAGATTTGTTTAGTATCCAACCTGAAGGACCAGGTTTTCCATTTTTCCATCCTAAGGGAATGATTATAAGAAACATTTTAGAAGATTTTTGGAGAAAAGAACATATAAAGCACGGTTATCAGGAAATAAAAACTCCTATAATTTTGAATGAAGAGTTATGGCGTAGGTCAGGACACTGGGACCACTATAAAGAGAATATGTATTTTACTGAAATAGATGGAGAGACTTATGCAATAAAGCCTATGAATTGCCCTGGAGCAATGCTTATTTACAAGTCTACAATGCACAGTTACAGGGATTTGCCCTTAAGACTTTGTGAATTGGGTTTAGTGCATAGGCATGAACTCTCAGGAGTTTTGCATGGGCTTATGAGAGTAAGAAGTTTTACTCAGGATGATGCTCACTTGTTTATGACTCCTGAGCAGGTTGAAGATGAAATTTTAGGGGTTATAAATTTAGTGGATTATTTCTATAAAATTTTTGGCTTTGAGTATTTTGTTGAATTGTCAACACGTCCTGAAAATTCTATGGGGTCTGATGAAGACTGGGAATTAGCTACAAATGCTTTGATTTCTGCTTTAAATCGCGTGAATTTACCATATAAAGTTAATGAGGGAGATGGTGCGTTTTACGGACCCAAAATAGATTTTCATTTAAAAGACAGCATAGGTCGTACGTGGCAATGCGGGACTATCCAATTAGATTTCCAGATGCCTGAAAGGTTTGAACTGGAGTATATAGGCCCAGATGGAGAAAAACACAGACCTATAATGTTGCACAGGGTAATTTACGGAAGTATAGAAAGATTTATTGGAATTCTTACTGAACATTTTGCAGGGGCTTTTCCTACTTGGCTGGCGCCAGTACAAGTTAAAGTTTTGCCTATATCCGATAAACACTATGCTTATGCCCAAAATGTATACGGTCGTCTGTTGGAAAATGACATAAGAGCTGAATTAGACGACAGAAATGAAAAAATAGGATACAAAATACGAGAGGCACAACTTCAAAAGATTCCTTATATGCTGATTGTAGGGGATAAAGAAGTAGAACAAGGGACAGTATCTTTAAGGTCAAGAAAAGAAGGGGATCTAGGCGCCATTTCCTTAAATGAGTTTATAGAAAAAATTCTTAAAGAAATTGCCACAAAAGCTTTATAAAATCAAAATGCTCCTTTAAAGGGGCATTTTGATTTATTGAAAGAATTTAAAAAACGTGGTAATCTAAAATTAAAATATTAATTTTGAGGGAGAGGTATGAAAAAGAAGCTAGAAGTTTACAAGCATTTGAGATATAACATAAAAATGAATATGTTAAATGGCCTTGCATGGGCTATAGGCTTTAATATGGTTAATCCTTTTATTGGAATATATGCCATAAAATTGGGGGCTAACGACTTTCAGGTATCTCTTTTAAACTCGCTTCCTGCTCTTATGGTGGTAATTGGAGTAATTCCTATAACTTATTTGATTAATAGCTTAAAGGATGTTCATAAATTTGCTTATACAGTATTGTATATTGCACGAACTTTTTATTTTTTGCTAGCTCTTGCTCCGTTTTTTAATAAAGAGCTCCAACCGTGGGTGGTAGT
Source organism: Thermoanaerobacter uzonensis DSM 18761 (assembly GCF_900129115.1). Lineage (NCBI taxonomy): Bacteria > Bacillati > Bacillota > Clostridia > Thermoanaerobacterales > Thermoanaerobacteraceae > Thermoanaerobacter > Thermoanaerobacter uzonensis. Next base: position 79,054 of record NZ_FQUR01000010.1, read on the forward strand.
CGTGTTGGTGGGAGTAATGAATTTACCTTCTATGGCAGTTGGCATGTGCTGGCAGTCTTTTATGAGTGAATTAATTCCCCCAGAATATAGAAGTAAAGTTTTCGCTGACAGAAATTTTTGGACGACAATTGTGGCAACAATTACAGTTTTGATAACAGGATGGTTGCTTGATAAAATAGTTTTCCCTATTAATTATCAAGTAATATTTACTGTTGCATTTATTTTTGGATTAATAGAATCTTATTATTTTTCAAGGTTTCATGTGGTGAAGAGGGATTTGGATGAAGCTAGACCTGGAAGTTTTTATGAAGCTTTTAAAAACATGTTTGAGTCTAAGAAGTTTATATATTTTAATGTAACTTCTTTTATATATTATTTTGCATGGATAATGGCTTGGCCTATTTTTACTGTATATAAGGTGAACTTTTTGCATGCCAACAATGCATGGATGAGTATATTTACTATTGTTTCCTCTATTGGGTCTATTTTAGCTTTTTATAAATGGGCTGACCTGTCCAACAAAAAGGGAAACGGATTTGCTGTTGCATTAAGTGCATTGCTTCTAGGATTTATTCCCGTCATGTGGGCTACGGCTAAAAACCTTTATGTTGGCGCTATTTTTGACTTTTTAGGGGGTATAGCTGTAGGAGGTTATAACATGTTGCTCTTAAATTGGTTGTTAGAGCTTTTACCTCCTACTTCAGAAAAAATGAGTTACATAGCTGTGTTTACACTAATTACTCAAATTTCCGCTTTTATTGCTCCTATGTTTGGAATGTGGCTTTATACACAAATGGGTTATGTAGCTTTTATGATTTTAACAGGTATTACAAGAATAGTAGTGAGTATTTTGTACTTTTTAGTCGCTAATTATGAAGATGGGATTAAAGAAATGGAAGTAAAGCAGTGAGGAGGGAAAATATGAGATATATTACTGCAGGGGAATCCCATGGAGAAGCTTTAGTTGCTATTATTGAAGGCCTTCCATCAAATCTCTTTATTGACGTAGAATTTATAAATAATGAGCTTCAAAGAAGGCAGGGGGGTTATGGGAGAGGGGGAAGAATGGCTATTGAAAAAGATGAAGTACACATCGTAAGTGGAGTAAGACATGGCAAGACTATCGGAGCACCTCTTACATTGGAGATTATAAATAGAGATTATACAAATTGGAAAGATAAAGAAATTCCGCCTATAGCAAGACCTAGACCGGGTCATGCAGACCTTGCAGGAGCTATTAAATACAATCAAAGAGATATTAGAAATATTTTAGAGCGTTCTAGTGCCCGTGAGACCGCGGCAAGAGTGGCTATAGGGAGTGTGGCAAAATTGCTTTTAAAAGAACTAAATATTTCAATAAAAAGCAAAGTATTAGAAATAGGTGGTGTAAAAACAGAGGAAGAGTGGATTAAAGTAATTGAAGAGGCAAAGGCTAAAGGCGATACTTTAGGAGGTATAATAGAAATAGTAATTGAAGGGGTGCCTATAGGATTAGGCAGCCATACTCAATGGGACAGGAAATTAGATGCTCTGCTTTCTTATCATATAATGAGCGTTCAAGCAATTAAGGGAGTAGAATTTGGTTTAGGCTTTGAGGCAGCCAAAAGACCCGGTTCCTTAGTCCATGATGAAATTTATTATGACAAAGAAAAAGGATTTTATAGGAAGACCAACAATGCAGGAGGAATTGAAGGTGGAATTTCAAATGGAAGCCCTATAGTTATAAAAGCTGCCATGAAGCCAATTCCTACTCTTTTAAAACCCCTTACTTCTATTGACATAAATACTAAAGAGGAAGTAAAAGCTGCTTATGAGCGCTCAGATGTAACTGCAGTTGAAGCGGCTGCTTGTGTTTTAGAAGCGGTTTGTGCTTGGGTGATTGCTGAGGAAAGCCTCAAAAAGTTTGGTGGAGACTCTATAGAAGAGCTAAAAAGAAATTATATTTCTTACTTGGAGTATGTGAGAAATTTTTAGGTGTTTGGCAAACATAAAAATAAATATTGACAAAAAAATAAAATAATGATAAACTAAAAAAGCGATTAAGTAGAAGCGCCCGCTTCTCACCTTTCACTTAAGGTGCAAAGGTTTCTTCAAAAGTATTTATCTTTGTTTTATTGTAAAGAAGCGGGTATTTCTATATCCGCTTTTATTTTTTCATAATTTTTAGGAGGTGCGTATTTATTAACAAAGAGCTGCAGGTCAATGAGGAAATAAGAGACAAAGAGGTAAGGCTGATTGACCAAGACGGTAAGCAGATAGGCATAATGTCGGCAAAGGAAGCTTATAAAATTGCTCAAGAGCGCCATCTTGATTTGGTTAAGATTGCCCCTCAAGCCAATCCGCCCGTGTGCAAATTGATGGATTTTGGTAAGTATAGGTATGAACTTAGTAAAAGAGAAAAAGAGGCAAAGAAAAAGCAAAAGGTTATAAATGTAAAAGAAATAAGGATGTCCCCGACTATTGAAGACCATGACTTTGGTGTAAAGTTAAAAAGTGCTATTAAGTTTTTAAAAGAAGGCAATAAAGTAAAAGTTACTATAAGGTTTAGAGGAAGGGAAGCAGCCCACACTTCGCTGGCAGAAGACCTTTTAAATAGGTTTGCAAATGAGCTCAGCGAGTATGGCGTTATAGAAAAAGCTCCTAATATGGAGGGGCGAAATTTAATGATGGTATTAACACCAAAAAATTAGCAAAATGCAGAAGGAGGATATATATTTATGCCTAAAATGAAAACACATAGAGGAGCAGCAAAAAGGTTTAAAGTGTTAAAGTCAGGAAAAGTTAAAAGGTCGAGAGCTTATAAAAGTCACCTTTTGACACATAAAAATGCAAAAAGAAAAAGAAGATTGAGAAAAGCTACTTATTTGGTAGGTGCGGATGCTAAAAATATCAAACGCTTATTACCTTATTCATAATAGATTAGGAGGTTTTTAAAATGGCTAGAGTAAAATTTGGGAAAGCAACTAGGAGAAGACGCAAGAAAATATTAAAGCTTGCAAAAGGTTATTTTGGAGCTAAGAGCAAGCTTTTTAGAGTTGCCAATCAAGCAGTAATGAAATCTTTAATGTACGCTTATATTGGCAGAAAATTAAGGAAAAGAGATTTTAGAAAGCTTTGGATAACAAGAATAAATGCTGCTGCAAGAGCCCACGGAATTTCCTACAGCAGGTTTATAAATGGGCTTAAAAAAGCTGGAATAGAAATTAACAGGAAGATGCTTTCGGAAATGGCAATAAATGACGAAAAAGCTTTTGCAGAATTAGTAAATATAGCTAAGCAGCAGTTAAACGCATAAGGCCAGTTTGCATGGCCTTTTGCTTTAACTTTAAAAGAGTGGTGGACAATGTTAATTACGAGTGAAAACAATGACCTCATAAAAAAAATCAAAAAGCTAAAAGACAAAAAGGGCCGATATAAAGAAGGGATGTTTTTTGTAGAGGGTACTACAAATGTATTGGAGGCTTTAAAAAGTGACTTGGAAATAGAGTACATAGTTATGGGGGAAGGGGTTAAAATAGATATTCCCAAAGGGGATTTTGAAATTGTACATACTACTGAAAGAATCTTTAAGAAAATAAGTGATACAGTAACTCCACAAATGGTCATGGCGATTATAAAAATACCAAAATATGAAGAAAATACTTATATAAAAGAAAAGGGTGTATATGTTATAGCAGACAATATTCAAGACCCAGGAAATTTAGGTACTATAATACGTACAGCTGATGCATTTGGAGTTAGTGCAATTTTTACTATAAACAATTGTGTGGATGTTTTTAATCCAAAGGTTTTGAGAGCCTCTATGGGTTCTATTTTTCACATTCCTGTCATAGCTACTACTTCACAAATTTTGTTAAAACTTAAGCAAAGGGGAATAAAAGTTTTTGCAACTTATTTAAAAGCTCAAAAATTAGTTCATGAATGCAATATTTCGGATAAAGTAGCTTTTGTTTTGGGAAATGAAGCGATAGGTGTCAGTGTTGTAGACTTGGTAGATGACTTTGTGAAAATACCTATGACAGGGGAGGCAGAGTCTTTAAATGTTTCAATCGCTGCTAGTATATTTTTATACGAATCTCAAAGACAGAGGTTGATAAAAAATAATTAAGATGGTATAATCTTAAAAAAATATTGCAAAATGCTATGAAGGAGTAAAGTACATTATCGAAAATCACAGGGAGATAACACCATAGACTGAGAGTGTTATCGTTAGGTAGATAATGGAAAGTTCCCTCCGGAGCAGCGTGCTGAACTAATAGTAGGCATTGCCGGTAATACCGTTATCTAAATGAGTGAGCATTTTTTATAAAATGCTAATTTAGGTGGTACCGCGGATTCTTCGTCCTATTGACGGAGGATTTTTTATTTTGACTAATAAACCAAAAGAGGAGTTGGTTTACAGATGGAAGAATTGTTGCGCAAGCTTTATGAAGATGCACAAAAAGAAATTCTCTCAGTTGATAGTTTACAGCAAATTGAAAACTTAAGAGTTAAATACTTAGGTAAAAAAGGTGAATTGACGCAAATTTTAAGGGGAATGGGAAACTTAAAGCCTGAAGAAAGACCTGTAATTGGTCAAATTGCCAATGAAATTAGAGAGAAAATTGAGGGTTTACTCACAGAAACAAAAAATAAAATTGCCAAATTAGAAAAAGAAAAGAGGATAAAAAGTGAGTACATAGACATAACTATGCCAGGTAAACCTTATGAGTATGGCCACAAACATCCCATGACACAAGTATTGGATGAAATTAAAAAGATATTTTTAGGATTAGGCTTTTCTATTGCAGAAGGGCCAGAAATAGAGTTTACTTATTACAACTTTGAGGCATTAAATACTCCAGAGGACCATCCAGCTAGAGACTTACAGGATACCTTTTATGTGACTTCTGATATACTTTTGAGGACTCAAACATCCCCGGTACAAGTAAGGACTATGGAGAAAAATAAGCCTCCAATAAGGGTTATATCTCCTGGAAGGGTTTATAGGTCTGATGAAATAGATGCAACTCACTCCCCAGTGTTTCATCAGATGGAAGGGCTTGTAGTAGATGAAGGAATAACAATGGGAGATTTAAAAGGAGTTTTAAATATATTTGCGAAGAAATTTTTTGGGGAAGACACTCAAACCAAATTTAGACCTCATTATTTTCCATTTACAGAACCCAGTGCAGAAATGGACGTGAGTTGCTTTGCTTGTGGTGGAAAAGGTTGTAGAGTTTGCGGTTATACTGGTTGGATTGAAATTTTAGGTGCAGGCATGGTACATCCTAACGTTTTAAAGATGTCTGGAATTGACCCTGAAAAATACAGTGGATTTGCTTTTGGATTGGGAATAGATAGGATTACAATGCTGAAATACGGAATAGAAGATTTGAGGCTTCTTTTTGAAAATGATTTAAGGTTTATACAACAGTTTTAAAGGGGTGGTCGTATGTTAGTGTCACTTTCGTGGTTGAAAGAATTTGTTGACATAGATGAAGATGCGAAAGCTATTGCTGAAGGCCTTACTATGTCAGGGTCAAAGGTAGAGACTATAACAAGTTATGGGAGAGAAATTTCAAATGTGGTGGTAGGGAAAATTATTTCATTAGAAAAACACCCTAATGCTGATAAATTGTTGGTTGGTATTGTAGATGTAGGCACTGAAAAACTACAAATTGTAACCGGAGCACAAAATATTAAAGTAGGGGACTACATACCAGTGGCACTTCATGGCGCAACTCTTCCTGGAGGAGTTAAGATAAAAAGAGGCAAATTAAGAGGAATAGAATCAAATGGCATGATGTGTTCTGCTGAAGAGTTGGGACTAGATGAAAGTTTGCTGCCAGAATATCAAAGAAACGGAATTTTTATATTACCACCTTTCCCATTAGGAATGGATATAAACGAAGCTCTTCAGTTAAAAGACGATGTATTGGAATTTGAGATAACGCCCAACAGACCTGATTGTTTGTCAATGGTAGGAATAGCGAGAGAGGTAGCTGCGACTTTTAAGAAAAAATTTAAAATGCCGGTGGTAGAAGTTAATGAAAGCGAAGAACAAAATCCTGCAAAAGTGACTATTGAAGCTACGGATTTATGTTTTAGATATGTGGCAAGGGTTGTTAAGAATGTGAAGATAGGTCCTTCTCCTATGTGGATGCAGATGCGTCTTTTGAAAGCGGGAATAAGACCTATAAATAACGTGGTGGATGTTACAAACTATGTGATGTTAGAATTAGGTCAGCCTTTACACGCTTTTGACCTGGATAAAGTTGAAAGCAAGCACATAATAGTGAGAAGGGCAAGAGAAGGAGAAAAATTAGTTACATTGGATGGAAAAGAGAGAACTTTAGACAGCTCAATCTTGGTTATTGCTGATGAGAAGAAAGCTATAGGTTTGGCAGGTGTAATGGGAGGAGAAAATACGGAGATAACTTACACTACTGTAAATATTTTAATAGAAAGTGCTAATTTTAAAGGAAGCAATATAAGGCATACTTCTAAGAAATTGGGTTTAAGAAGTGAAGCTTCTTCAAGGTTTGAAAAAGGTTTAGATCCAGAGATTACAGTTTTAGCTTGTGAAAGAGCAGCACAGCTTATGGAAAAATACTGTGGCGGTACAGTTTTAAAAGGGCTTGTGGACGAGTATCCAAAGCCAATTGAAAAAACAGTTTTAACTGTAAATCCTCACAGGATCAATAGATTTTTAGGCACAGAGCTTTCGACATCTCAAATGATTGAGATATTGGAGTCTTTAGAGTTTAAAGTTGTGCAAAAAGGCGATGACCTTGAGATAACAGTTCCGCATTTTCGCAGAGATGTGACAATAGAGGCAGACATTGCAGAAGAAATAGCGAGGTTATTTGGATACAATAACATACAAGATAGCTTAATGAAAAATGCTCAAACGACATTGGGGGCAATGACAAAAGAACAGGAATTAGAGGAAAAAATAAAAGAAGTTCTATTGGCTTGTGGATTAAATGAAATTGTCACTATGTCTTTTATGGGACATAAGGATTTAGACAAAATAAACGTATCTTTAGATAGCCCTCTTAGAAAAGCAGTTAAAATTATAAATCCTTTGGGAGAAGACCAAAGCCTTATGAGAACTACTCTACTGCCTTTTATATTGAATGTAGCTTATACTAACTATAGTAGAAAAGTACAAGATTTCAAAGTTTTTGAAATATCTAAAGTCTTTATGCCAAAAGAATTACCCTTAAAAGAATTACCACAGGAAATAAAGACTATTGCAATAGGAATGTACGGGAAAGATGTGGATTTTTACTCATTAAAAGGAGTAATAGAAGCACTTTTTGAAGTAATGAGTATAAAAAAAGTAGAATATGTAAGGGCAGAAGATCCTTCCTATCATCCAGGAAGGTCTGCAAAAATTCTCCTAGGTGACGAAACAGTAGGTATATTTGGAGAGATACACCCTGATGTTTTAGAAAATTACAACATACCTGTTAGAGTCTACGGTGGAGAAATAGACTTAGATAAAGTAATACAATATGCTAATACAGAAAAGAGATACATGCCTCTTCCCAAGTATCCAGCTGTAGAAAGGGATATAGCAGTTTTAGTAGATGGAGATATTTTTGTAAAAGATGTGGAAAAAGTTATACGTGAAGCAGGAGGTAAACTTGTAGATAAAGTCGAATTGTTTGACGTCTATAAAGGTCCTAACATCCCTGAGGGCAAAAAAAGTGTTGCTTTCTCTATCTGGTATAGGTCTTATGAAAGGACTTTGACAGATGAAGAAGTAAATGTAATTCACAACAACATTGTAGAGGCTCTTGACAAAAAATTAGGAGCCAAATTAAGATAAAAAAGGCAATTTTACAGCCTTCAGCTTGTTGACAAATTATCATTTTCTGTTGGCATTTTGCATCGTTTGCTCCAGTAATATCGCAGACTAAACTAAAACTCGGTCTCAGACTCCGGCGGGGTACCGGGCACATTCGGCCTCCTTGCCTTAAGGTGCCCGCCTTCGCCATCCTTGGTTTCGGCCCCGCCTACGTCTTTCGCCCTCGCTTAAGTTTAGTTATCTGCTCTATTAAGTCGCTCACTTATGCAAAATGCCAACATCTAAAAGGTTTGTCTACAGTCTGAAGGCAATTTTACAGCCTTTTTTATCTTTTATCTTAATTAAGAAGGAAATTGCCCTTTAATGTAGAAGTAAATAAAATAACAAAAGATTAAGGGGATGTTTTTGTGGAGTTAAATAAAGTTACCGTGATAATCAATGGGAATGAATATATTTTAAAATCTGATTATCCTGAAGAGCATGTAATAAAACTTGCCAATTATGTAGACAATGTAATTAAAGAATTGCTCCAAAACTACAAAAAGTTATCACAAATGCAACTACTACTTTTGTCGTCTTTAAATATTGCAGATGAACTTTTTATTGCAAGAGAAGAAAATAATGCTATTAAAAAGGAATTGCTTTCTTTAAAAGCAGAATTAGAAGAAAAAAATCGCTATATACGACAATTGGAGGAGGAGCTTACTAAAACTAAACAACAGCTTTTAGAGACAGAGGAAGAGTTTCGACAGTTTATAGAAACTTTTGATAAAGAAAAGTAAAGGTAAGTAAAGGTGATTGGATGAAAAAAGTTGAATTATTAGCTCCAGCAGGAGATTACGAGGCTTTAACGAGTGCAGTTAATGCAGGATGCGATGCAGTGTATCTAGGAGGAAAAAATTTTGGTGCAAGAGCTTATGCAACCAATTTTGACTATGATAATTTAAAAGCAGCTTTGGAATTCTGCCATTTAAGAGATGTCAAGGTATATGTTACTGTAAATACCCTTGTAGCCAATAAAGAATTTGAAAAGCTGGTGAACTATTTAGATTTTTTGTATTCTATAGGTGTTGATGCAATTATAGTGCAGGATATGGGAGTATTAAAGTTTTTACGAGAAAATTATCCTGATTTAAAAGTTCATGCCAGTACACAAATGACAGTTCATAATTTGGAAGGAGTACAGGAATTAGCTCAAAAAGGGGTTTCCCGGATTATTTTATCAAGAGAGCTTACGTTAAAAGAAATAAAGGATATAGTTCAAAATTCTAACATTGAAATAGAAGTCTTTGTTCATGGAGCTCTTTGCGTCAGCTATTCCGGGCAGTGCTTTATGAGTAGTATACTAGGAGGAAGAAGCGGAAACAGGGGAAGATGTGCACAACCCTGCCGCTTAAAGTATTCTCTTGTAGATAAAGAGGAAAAAGTTTTAGAAAAGGATTTACACCTTTTGAGTATGGCGGATTTATGTACTATAGAACACATACCAAAACTCATTGAGGCTGGAATCACTTCTTTTAAAATAGAAGGTAGGATGAAAAATGCCGAGTACGTTGCTTCTGTTGTAAAAGCCTACAGAGAAGCTATTGATAGCTTTTATGAAGGGAGGACTTTTGATTCAGGTAAAGCTATAGAAGAGATGTCTCGAATTTTTAATAGAGGATTTTCTACTGGCTATCTTTTTGGAGTTAAACCCTCTAAAATGAGTTATATTTCCCCTAAAAACACGGGAGTTGCTGCCGCAGAAGTGATAAGTGTAACTTCAAAAACTTCAAAACTGAGGCTTTTAAGGGATATTGCAAAAGGTGATGGAATTTCTGATGAAAAAGGAGAAAAAGGACAAAAAGTTGAAATAATATTTAAAAATGGGAAGAAGGTAGATAGAGCTTATGAAGGAGACATAATAGAACTACCTCTTAAGTTTTATGTAAAAGAAGGAGAAATATTAAATAAAACTTATGATGTATTGTTAAATGACAAGCTGAAAAACTTACCTTCCAGAAAGATTCCTATAAAAATTTATGCGGAGTTAAAAAAGGACAAACCTTTGTATATAAAGATACAGGAAGGAATTCATACAGTAGAAGTTTATAGTGATGAAATAAGCCAGACAGCGGAAAAAGTTTCTATTGAGGAAGATTTTTTGAAGGATAAACTTACTCAAATAAATGACACAGCCTTTTACGTAGAAGAAATAGAAGTAGTAGTTGAAAAAGGCCTTTACATGTCTGTAAAGGGAATAAAAGAAGCGCGAAGAAAAGCAATAGAAATGTTAGAGAAGAGAAAGTTAGACTATTATAAAAGAGAAGAAAAACATACCTTTTTTAATCCGCCTTCTTTCAAGGAGAAAAAGGAAGAAGTAAGTTTAACTTTTTATACTGATAAGCTTGAACATTTGAAGATGGCCAGCCAATTGGGTATAGAATACGTCTATTTCAATTACAAGCTTGATATAAAACTTTTTAAAAAAGGTTTAGAACTGACAAAAGATTCAAAGACAACGGTTATACCTGCTTTCCCTTCTATATTGAGAGAAGAGATAAAAAGAATAGAGCCTCAATTAGAATTTTTACAAGATATAGGAATAACCAAAATTTTGGTTTCAAATTTAGGGCTTTATCATATTGCAAAAAATTATGACTTTGAGATATTTATAGATTATCCTTTGAATATTTTCAACAATTTAGCTGTAGATTACTTTAAACCTTATGCTGCGACTTTATCTTATGAACTTACGCTGGAGCAGATTAAAGATATTGCCAAAAGAAGTGATGTAAAATTTGAAGCTTTAATATACGGCAGACTGCCTCTTATGACAATGGAATATTGTCCAATAAGAAATTTAGTAGGCTGTGACAGAGAAAGGTGTGAAAAAGGTTATTATTTTCTAAAAGACAGAAAAGGAAAATTAATGCCTCTTAAAAGCAATGGTTTTTGCAGGATGCAGATTTTAAATGCAGATGTGCTTTTAATGTTAAGCATAAAGGAGCTTAAACAAGCTGGACTTTCTTTTTTGAGGATACATGACACAATAGAAGAAAGTAAAAAAATAGAGAAAGTTTTAAAAATATATATTGAAGCTTTAAAAGGGAATGAAATTGAAATTTTAGAAGGGGAATATACAAAAGGACATTTTTACAGGGGAGTTTTGTGATGGTAAGAGGAATTAATAGTAGAGCAATAAAAAGTCTTGAATTTGACAGGATAGTGGAGTTTATTGTTGGCTATTGTGATTCGGATTTAGGCAAACAAAAAGCTTCAGATATTGTCATAAAAAAAGACTTAGAGGAAATAGAGAGGGAATTAGATTTACTGAATGAGGCAATTAGCTTTATTTCCTCCTATGGAGGTATTTCTTTTGCTTTTGAGGACATAAGGGATGATATAAAAAAAGCACAAATAGATTCCGTGCTTTATAACCAAGAGCTTTTAAAGATTAAGAAATTTCTTAACTTAGTAAGCAAAATAAAAGGTTATTTCAAAAATCTTCAAGAAAATGATAGATTTGTAAGGTTAAAAGAATACGATAAAAAAGTTTTACCGATAAAAGATTTGGAAAAAAGGATTGAAAATATAATAATTTCAGAAGATGAAATAGCAGATGATGCTTCTCCAATGCTTAAAGCTTTAAGAAGGCAGAAATTGAGCATAAATGAAAAAATAAGGGCGACATTGAATTCAATAATTTCTACACGTCAAAAAGAATTGCAAGAGCCTATTATAACTGTAAGACAGGGAAGATACGTTGTACCTGTAAAACAAGAATATCGCAGCACTTTTAAAGGTATCGTCCACGACCAATCCTCCAGTGGTGCTACTCTTTTTATTGAACCTATGCAAGTGGTTGACTTAAACAACGAATTGAGACAAGTGGAATTAAAAGAGAAGCAGGAGATACAGAGAATACTTTTTGAGCTTTCTCAAGAGGTCAAAAAGTATGCACAGGCTTTATTTAATGACATTGAAATAGTTTCAGAATTAGATTTTATATTTGCTAAGGCTAAATATTCTTTAAAGCTAAAAACTGTAAGGCCAGAGCTAAACACAATGGGATATATTAATTTAAAAAAGGCAAGACATCCTCTCATAAATCAGGAAGTAGTTGTCCCTATAGATATATATATAGGAGACCAATTTAATACTTTAGTCATTACTGGTCCTAATACCGGTGGGAAAACTGTGACTTTAAAAACAGTGGGACTTTTAACTTTAATGGCAATGGCGGGACTTAATATTCCTGCGGAAGAAAGGTCACAGATTTCAATATTTGAGGAAGTTTTTGTGGATATAGGAGATGAGCAGAGTATTGAACAAAGCTTAAGTACTTTTTCTTCCCATATGACGAATATCGTAAGTATACTCCAAAAAGTAAACAAAAATTGCTTTGTTTTGTTAGATGAATTAGGGGCAGGTACAGACCCTATAGAAGGCGCTGCTTTAGCTATGAGTATTCTCGATACCTTGCATAAGATTGGTGCGAAGACAATAGCTACTACCCATTATAGTGAGCTAAAGCAGTATGCCTTAAAAACTCCGGGAGTAGAAAATGCCAGTGTGGAATTTGATGTTGAAACTTTAAAGCCTACCTATAAGCTTATAATAGGCCTTCCTGGCAAAAGTAATGCCTTTGAAATATCTAAAAGATTAGGACTTCCTCAGCAAATAATAGAAAATGCGAGAAAGTATATTTCAGGAGAAGCTTTAAAATTTGAAGACATAATTGCAGACGTCGAAAGTAAAAGAAGAGAATTGGAAAGGGCAAATCAAGAAATAGCTTTTTTAAAGAAAGATGTAGAAATTTTAAAAGAGGAATTAGAAAAAGAAAAGAAGAAATTGCAAAGTGAAAGAGATAAAATATTAAAAGAGGCGAAAGAAAAGGCGAGAAAAATAATACAAGAGGCGAAATTTGCCGCCGAGGAAACAATTAAAAAGATAAAAGAAGCAGAAGAAAGCACACAAAATAAAGACAGGATCATACAAGAGGTAAGAGAAGAATTAAAGAAAAATTTAGAAGAATTAGAAGAAGAAGTTTTAAAGCCTAAAGAGGCTCACCACAGCAGAATCCCTGATAATTTAAAAAAGGGACAGACAGTCTATATAGTGCCTTTAGACCAAAACGGGATTGTACTTTCTCTTCCTGACAAATCGGGAAATGTAGAAGTACAGGCAGGAATTTTAAAGATGACAGTCCATATAAGTAATTTAAGGGTAGTGGAAGAGAAAGAAGAGGAGGATGTAAAAAAAGGCTACAGCAAATTTGTACACGAAAAGTCTCAATCTATAAGCACATTCATAGATGTAAGAGGTAAAAACCTTGACGATGCTTTGTTAGAGGTTGAAAAATACATAGACGATGCTTATTTAGCTGGACTTAAGGAGGTAACAATTATTCATGGACGTGGTACAGGGGTGTTAAGGACGGGGATATCACAATTTTTAAGAAGCAATAAACATGTTAAATCTTTTAGATTAGGTAAATACGGTGAAGGAGGAGACGGTGTTACTATAGTAGAATTAGCTGACAAATAGGGGATGGTAAAATGTATTTGGTAAGTGCTTGCCTTGCAGGAGTTAACTGTAAATACGATGGAGGAAATAATGAAAAAGAAGAAATAAAAAGATTAGTGGAAGAAGGAAAGGCTATTTTAGTTTGTCCTGAGCAATTAGGTGGACTTCCAACTCCGCGTCTACCTTCTGAGATAAATGGGGATAAGGTTTTTAACATTGAAGGAGAAGAGGTTACAGAAAATTTCTATAAAGGAGCCTATGAGACTTTAAAAATTGCTAAAATGTACAAGATAAAGGAGGCAATTTTTAAGGCTAGAAGCCCTTCTTGCGGCTGTGGAGAAATTTACGATGGGACTTTTTCGGGGAATTTGATAGAGGGAGATGGAATTACCACAAGGATTTTAAAGAAAAATGGGATATCTGTTATGACAGAACATGATTTTTATAAAAAAATAAAAAAGGAGTAACCAAAACACCTCCTCTAACATAAAATATAGGGGAGGTGTTTTACTTGAAAAGGAAAAAATGGGGACTGAGGCGGGTTAATTCGTTTTACATATATTTGATTTACATAGCTGTTTTATTTGTGATTTTATACTATTTTACAGAATATCGATTAAAACCGGCTATTATAGCAGTAAGTGAAACTTTAGCAAAAGAAACAGCTGTAAATACTATAAATGATGCTATAAATGAAAAAGTGTTAAAAGGAATAGAGTATAAAGATTTAATTTATGTACGAACAGACAACAATGGAAAAGTGTCAATGCTACAGGCAAATACTGTTGAGATGAACTTGTTAGCTTCTAAGATTATAAAAGAAGTAAAAAAAAACTTAAATAATTTAGGCCCTCTCTATGCTAAAATTCCTTTAGGTTCAGTTTTTTCGACTGATTTATTCGCTAATGCAGGGCCACGGATAAAAATAGGACTTTTGCCAGTTGGAGCGGTAGATGTTGATTTTAGTTCTCAGTTTGAACCGGCTGGAATAAACCAAACAAGGCACAGAATATATTTAGACATTCAAACTACGATACGTATAATTGCACCTTTAGCTTCTGATAAAATAGCTGTTACACTTCACATGCCAATAGCAGAAAGCATAATAGTTGGAGATGTGCCTGCAAGCTATGTGGATGTAAATGGAGACAAATTTACGATTCCTGTGCCTCAATCTCCAAATTCAAATATAGAAATACAAAAATAACTATTGAATTTTTTTGATGATGTGATATAATAAGAAGCGTGTGGTTAGTGGGGGTGTAGCTCAGTTGGGAGAGCACCTGCCTTGCAAGCAGGGGGTCAGGAGTTCGAATCTCCTCATCTCCACCAATTAAAAAGATGAATTACCCGATGAGGGTATTTTTTTTTGCTTTTTGTAGCTTAGCAATTTTTTCTTTAAAATGCAGGATTTTTTTGTTTTTTGTCGAATTATTAAGAAGATGGTGCTCAAAGAGGTGAATTAAATGAATGCCAATGTAGAAGTCACTTATAAAAAACGATTAGATAATATTGTAGAAAAAACAATAGAAGCAATTGAAAGCAGTAAAGAACAAATTTTTGATATTTTAGAAAAAGCAAAAGAAGAAGCTAGAAAATTAGAAACGCAATTAGAAGAACTGAAAATCCAAGTCATAAATGTGATAAAAGAAGTAGAGTTGTGTGAAAGGAAAGAAAAAAAGTGCAGGTTAAAACTCGCATTTGTAAGTAAACAATTTGGGCACCTATCTGAACAAGCTATAAGAGAAGCTTATGAAGAGGCAAAAGAGGCTCAAATAGAGTTGGCGTTAAAAAGGCGGGAAGAAAAAGAATTAATAGAAAAAAGGAACGAACTGGAGAGAAAACTTGTAGATAATAAGGCCATTATCGAAAAAGCTGAAAAACTTGCTTCCCAGATTAGCATAGCTCTCAATTATTTAAACAGTGATTTAAAAGAAATGAATAGTCAATTAGAGCAGTTGAAAGATAGACAGGCTTTGAGTGTAAAAATTATTGAAGCACAAGAAGAAGAGAGAAAAAGAATTGCAAGGGAGATTCACGACGGTCCTGCGCAAGCGATGGCAAATGTGTTATTGAAGTCTGAACTTTGTGAAAAGTTGATAACTAAAGATATTGAACTAGCTAAAATAGAACTCAAAAATCTAAAAGATATTGTACAACAATCTCTAAAAGAAGTGAGGAAAATAATTTATGACTTAAGACCTTCTGCGCTTGATGATTTAGGACTTGTCCCTGCACTTTCCAGATACATAAAAAATTTTTCAGAGGAGACAGGTATATTTGTAGATTTTACTGTTTTGTCAGATTATAAAAGACTTAGTCCCGAGATTGAAATAACTTGCTTTAGGGTAGTGCAAGAGGCCCTTACAAATATAAAAAAGCATTCTAGGGCAAAAAACGCCTCTGTTAAATTTGAGTTTGGCATGCGATTTATCAGCATAATTATCAAGGACGATGGCATTGGATTTGATAAAGAAAATATTGGGCAAGGGTATGGACTGATGGGCATGAGGGAAAGAGTAGAAATTTTAAATGGTAAATTTGAAATAAGCAGTTTTAAAAATAAGGGTGCACAAATTTATATTTCTATACCTGTAAGGGGTGTTGAGGATGATCAAATTGTTGGTGGCTGATGACCATGCTTTGATAAGAAAAGGGTTAGTCCAGCTTATTGAAATGGAAAAAGATATAAAAGTTATTTCTCAAGCTTCAAATGGGGAAGAGGTTTATCAACTTGCAAAGAAATTTATGCCCGATTTAATACTTATGGATGTGAATATGCCTGTGATGAACGGTATTAAGGCAGCAAAAATGTTAAAAGAAGAAAAACATCCAAGCAAAGTATTGTTTTTAACTATTTACAATGACAGAGAGTATCTTTTGGAAGCGCTTAAATTAGGAGTGGAAGGGTACATATTAAAGGATGCGGAATATGACGATTTAATAAAAGCAATAAGGACTATTTACAATGGAGGGGTTTATATTCATCCTTCTTTAATGGAAGAAATAGACAATATAGACCACGAAAACTTAAAAAAAGATCTCACACCAAGAGAAATAGAGATTCTTAAACTTATTTCTAAAGGGTATAGCAATAAAGAAATTGCACAAAAGCTATTTTTAAGCGAGAAAACTGTCAAGAACCATGTTTACAATATTTTTAAAAAACTAGATGTGAAAGACAGAACTCAAGCTGCTATTTACATGCTTAAAAATGAAACGATTTTACAAAATTAATCTTTTACAAGGCTAAATTTGACTTTTATTCAAAAAAAGCGTATCATATTGTTGATGCAGAGTGTCATCCATACAAAAAACCACGGGGGGTAATTTCATTGGAAGAAAAAGATTTAAAGGAAATTGAAAAGCGTTTAGGTTACAAAAATGTAGATGCATGGACAAAAATCTCTGATGAAGAAAAAGAAAAAGTTTATCAGTTTGCAGAAGACTACAAAGACTTTATGACAAAATGTAAGACGGAAAGAGAAACGGCAGAGAAGATTATAGAAATAGCAGAAAAGAATGGCTTTATCGATATTGAAAAAGTTACAAATTTAAAGCCGGGCAGCAAGGTTTATTATAACAACAAAGGAAAGTCAGTAGTTTTAGCTGTAATTGGTAAAGAGTCAATGCAAAAGGGAATAAAAGCGATAGCATCCCATATTGATTCTCCGAGAATTGACCTAAAACCTAATCCAATGTATGAAGATGGTGGCTTGGCTTTATTTAAAACCCATTACTATGGCGGTATTAAAAAATACCAGTGGGTGACAATTCCTTTGGCTCTCCATGGAGTAATTGTCAAAGCAAACGGTGAGAAAATAAACATTGTAGTGGGAGAAGATGAAAATGACCCTGTCCTTTACATAACAGATTTATTGCCCCACTTGGGGAAAGATCAGATGGAGAAAAAAGTAGCAGAAGCGGTTACAGGAGAAGCATTAAATGCTGTAGTTGGAAGCATTCCTCTTTCTGAAGAAGTCAGCGTGAAACCCAATATTTTGAAATATTTAAATGAAAAATATGGCATAGTGGAAGAAGACTTTTTAAGCGCTGAGTTAGAATTAGTGCCTGCCTATAAGCCTCGCGATATAGGTTTTGATAGAAGCATGATTGGTGCTTATGGTCAAGATGACAGGGTTTGCGCTTATACTTCTTTAAGAGCTATTCTTGAGCTTGAAGTGCCAGAGAGAACGGCTGTTGCGATATTCGCTGATAAAGAAGAGATTGGAAGTATGGGCAATACAGGTTTGCAATCAAGATTTTTCGAAAATGCTATTGCAGAGATATTGGAAAAATACGAAGGAAGCACAGATATCAAATTGAGAAGGGTTTTGGCTAATTCTGAACTGCTATCTGCTGATGTAAATGCTGCATTTGATCCTACTTATCCAGAAGTCAGTGAAAAGCAAAACACTGCTTATTTAGGAAAAGGGGTTTGTGTAACCAAATATACTGGTTCAAGAGGAAAGGGAGGATCAAATGATGCAAATGCCGAGTTTGTCGGTAAAGTGAGAAAACTCTTCAATGAAAATGGAGTAATATGGCAAACAGGTGAGTTGGGCAAAGTTGACATGGGAGGCGGCGGTACAGTTGCCCAATACGCTGCGAATTATGGCATGGAAGTTTTAGACTGCGGCGTTGCACTTTTAAGCATGCATGCACCTTATGAGTTATCTTCTAAAGTAGATGTGTATATGGCGTATAAGGCTTATAAAGTATTTATGAAAAAAGATTAAATCCGGGATTTACCCGGATTTAATCTTTTATAAACATTTCTACTACTATTATGCCATTGCCTTCTTTATTTTTTACTATCCCAACTCCAATTTTATTATAGTAGGGATTTAAAATGTTGGCCCTGTGTCCTTCTGAGTTCATCAAGGAATAGTGAGCTTTTATAACATTTGAATTTAAAGCTATATTTTCACCTGCCAAATAATAATTTATTCCAAATTTTTTCATCATGTCGAAAGGTGAGCCGTAGGTTGGAGAAGTATGAGAGAAATAATTATTTTCTTTCATATCTTCTGCTTTTAGTCTGGCAACTTTACAGAGATTTTCATCTACCTGAAGAGGATTTAAGTTGCGGCTTACTCTTTCTCGATTTATTAATTCTACTAAAGTTTTTTCCTCTTGAGAAAGAGAAATATTTGTTGTTTGAGGTGCTACCCCTGTATTTTGCGAGATAGAGCTATCGCTATTAGTGGGATTAAAAGTATTTGAGGGATTTGAAGTTGTCTGTTTAGGTGTGACATTATAAGAAACTGGTTGTTTTATAGTTATTAAGTTCTTTGAATTAGAAAATCTTATTGAATTATTTGCTACAGTATTTTTAGTGAAATATCCATAAGAATAAAAAATTGAAGCACTGGCAGGATTGGAAGAAAAAATTATAGTTATTGCTATTAATACTGTTATTATTGATTTTATTTTCATTTTTATTACCTCCTCAAAATCATATATTCTACAGACAGCTGTAAATTCCTTCAAGTAATTTATGGTGAGATAGGAACATTGTATCAACTTTTGCGTTGTTGGAATATACTGATTTTGAGGTGGTATTAGTGAAATATGGATTGATTGTCTTTTACTCTTATCAGCATGGTTTAATGACAGAAAAAATGTTAAAGAAAAATAATATTCCGGTAGAATTTGTACCAACTCCCAGAAGTATCACGGAAAGTTGCAGCCATTCTCTTAAGTTTGGATTGGAATCTTTGCGAGTAGTACAAAACCTTTTGCAAAGGCTCAACATTCCTTACAAGGGGATATACGAAGTAGAAAGAATTCCTGCAGGATATAAAATAGTTAAAATTGTTTAATATTCGTCGCTTTTTATAAATATATTTTTTATTTTTTGAAAAGTGCTGACATTTTGTAGATTTTCCAGTTTAGCATTTAAAATTATTATTTGATTTTGTAAGTCTTTTATTTGTTTTTTAAGATTTTCATTTTCTCTTATCAAACTATTTACCATTGTATTGTAATTGTCCGCTTTAAGGGCAATTTTCATTTTTTCATCATTTATTTGTTTTAATAGTTCTTGTAAATCGCCTATATTTTTGTTTTTTATTGTAATTTCAATATTCTTTCTGCTTAGTTCTTCTTCTAATCTTGTTTTTTCCTCCTTGATAGTTTCAAGCTTTTTTATTAGGATGTTCAAATACTCCTGAACTTCTTTTATATAGAAAGTGAAATAAGAATCTTTTTCTCCATTTTTGCTGGTTAATGTGTACTGCAAAGAAGGAATTATTTCTCCTTTATCGTTTATAAATAAATAATTGCTTTGAAATTTATCTATCGGGGTTTTTAACTTAAAAAAACTGTATTCAGAAAAAGAAGAAGGAATTTTAAAGGGCTTGCACCAACTATTTCCTCCATCCGAGGAGATGGTGGCAAAGAAGTTGTCGTTTTGAAGGTAAGTGCACCATAAAGTATTTTCTAAAAATGAGATATAGCAATTTTTAATATTTGTTGAATAAGCCAGAGTCATGATACTACCCCAACTGCCTTTTGGCCAGCTTCCAGGGGTTTTCTTTCTATATTTTATTTCTTGAATTATATCTTCTTCTACCCATAAGGTATGTACATTTTTTTGCGGATCTACAGTTATTGTAGGATAGAATATTCCTTCTGCTTCTGAAATTAGAAATTTTGGCGACCAATTATCTTTTACATAGTTAAGGTAGTAAAGTTGACTGTTATTTTTTTCTTTTGTTATATAAATTAAGTGAATATTTTCTTCTTCATCAATGAATAAATCATAAAAAGGGGTGAAAGAGATATTTTTTATAACAGCTATATTATTGCCCTTCCAATTTTTTGACCATTTTTGGTGTATCAAATGGACTTCTCTAGGATTATTAGAATTACTGATTGTGAAAAATATGTGGAGTGTTTTATTTTTTATAAAGAGGCTAAAATTGCTTATATACGTTTTTTTATCTTTATAAGTGTATAAAGATTTTCCTACCCAGCCTTCTTCCTTTTGAATTAAAAAAATTATTTCTCCTTGTGAATTAAAGTATATCAGGTTTAGACTTCCTTTTTCATCGTAACAAGTGTCAAAATCACTTAAACAGTCTTTTACAATGATTTCTTCTGTTGTTTTTCCATTTTCTATAGTGTTCAATATGATTTTTCTATCTTTAAGATAAATATACTGAAAAAAATCCTCATCTTTTTTAGTCACAATCTTGTCCATAAATTTCCCTCCCTTTGCTAAAATATATGCATAATGATTATTGAATAGAATTGACATGTTATTGCAATAATGAAAGAAGGATTTTTGAGGTTAAGTGTAGAAATAAATAAAAAGATAAATCAAGAATCAATAAACTCAAAAAGGAGGAGAAAAATGGATTACGATGTTATAGTTTTAGGTGGAGGGCCGGGTGGCTATACTGCTGCTATTAGACTCAGCGAATTAGGGAAAAAAGTCGCTGTTGTAGAAGAAGATTCATTGGGGGGTACTTGTTTAAACAGAGGTTGCATACCGACGAAAGTCTATTCTCATGCGACAGAGCTTATAAATGCCATAAAAGATGCTAAAGACTTTGGAATAATGGCCCAGTATACAGTGGATATTGTGAAACTTCGTCAGAAAAAAGAAAGAGTAGTAAAAAGACTTGTCGGTGGAGTAGGTTATTTAATGAACTTACACCATGTAGATGTTATAAAAGGGAGAGGTAGGTTTGTTGATGAAAACACTATAGAAGTTGATAAAAGATACACAGCAGAAAATTTTATAATTGCAACAGGTTCAAAGGTGTTTTTACCGCCTATTGAAGGGATTAACTTAGAAGGTGTTATTACAAGTGATAAAGCGTTAGAACTTGAAAGAATTCCTGAAAAAATTGTCATCATAGGGGCGGGAATTATAGGATTGGAATTTGCAAATATTTATTCTGCTTTAGGAAGTAAAGTTGTCATAATTGAAATGCTTCCTCAACTTTTGCCTATGTTAGATAGAGACATAGCAGATACGATGGAAAAAATTTTGAGGCATAAAAAAATTGAATTACATTTAAGCAGTAAAGTAGAAAAGATAGAAGAAGGTTTAAAGGTAGTTTATACCACAGAAGGGAATACTCAGGTAGTGGAATGCGATACTGTTTTAGTCGCTGTAGGAAGAGTTGCCAATGTAAATGGAATTGAAGCTTTAAATCTTGATATGGATAAAAAGGGCATAAAAGTCGACTCCCACATGAAGACAAGCATAAAAAATATATATGCAATTGGAGATGTCACAGGTGGTATACAACTGGCTCATGTGGCTTCTTATCAAGGTATTGTAGCTGCTCACAATATAGCAGGAGAAGAAAAGGAAGCGGATTTAAATGCAGTGCCTAATTGCCTCTATACAAGTCCTGAAATAGCATGGGTAGGTTTGAATGAAGTTCAAGCAAGAGAAAAATTTGGAGATGTAAAAATAGGCACTTTTCCTTATACTGCTTTAGGACGAGCTATGACTATGGGGCAAAACGATGGATTTGTTAAAATAATCGCAGAAGCAAAATACAATAGGGTAGTGGGAATGGAAATAATAGGTGCTGGCGCTACAGAGATAATCCATGAAGGTGTACTTGCTGTAAAAGAAGAATTTACATTAGAAGAGTTGGCAGATGCAATTCACGCTCATCCTACGCTTTCAGAAAGCGTAAAAGAGGCAGCAGAAGACGCATTAGGAATGCCTATAAATAAAGGATAAGTTAAAGGAGAGATTTACTTGAAAAAAGGAGAAGTGTTAAAACTGGGAATTGTACCTTATATGGAGGGAAAAGAGATACAGCTTAAAGCCTTTGAAAGAGTTAAAAAGGGCGAGACGGACGGGATTCTTATATTGCTTCAACATCCACCAGTATATACTATAGGAGTTTCAGGTGGTTTTGACGAAAACATCCTTGTACCTTTAGAGGAACTTAAGAAAAAAGCGGAGCTTTATAAAGTAGAAAGGGGAGGTAAAATAACTTTTCACGGACCAGGACAAATAGTTGCCTATCCTATATTTAATTTGGCAAAGTGGCAAAAAGATGTTCATCTTTTTGTTTATAAATTAGAAGAGACGATTATAAAACTCTTGGAGGAGTATGGTATAAAAGCGGGAAGGAAGCCTAAATACACCGGAGTATGGGTAGGTGATGAAAAGATATGCGCCATAGGTATTGCTGTTAGGCGCTGGATTACTTGGCATGGAATAGCCTTTAATGTAAATACTGACCTTTCATATTTTGGTTTAATAAATGCCTGCGGCATTACTGAGTTTGGAGTTACTTCTATGCAAAAACTTGGAATAAATGAAGACATAGAAAAAGTAAAAGAAAAAATGGTTGATAAATTTAGCGAAGTATTTGGTATACACTTTAATGAAATAACTTTAGATAGATTGGCGGTGATTGATAATGCAAAAGCCTGAATGGCTCAAAGTGAGGCTATTAAACGAAGATTTAAACAGGATGGAAGCTTTTTTAAAAAGTATGTCTTTAAACACAGTTTGTCAAAGTGCCAATTGTCCCAACATGGGGGAATGCTTTGCAAGAAAGACAGCTACTTTTATGATTATGGGAAATATATGTACGCGAAACTGTAGGTTTTGTGCGGTAGAAAAAGGACATCCTCAACCTCTTGATGAGGATGAGCCTCGAAGAATTGCTGAGGCTGCTCAAAAGTTAGGATTAAAGCATGTTGTGGTTACTTGTGTTACAAGGGATGATTTACCGGATGGTGGAGCATCACATTTTGCAAAGACAATCTATGAACTTAAAAAATTTCCAGGAGTTACAGTTGAGGTACTTGTATCTGATTTTATGGGTAAAGAAGAGTCTATTGCTCAAGTAGTAGAAGCCAAGCCAGATATAATAAATCACAATGTAGAAACAGTACCGAGACTTTATCCAATGGTAAGGCCAAAAGCAGATTATTTAAGGTCTTTAAACCTTTTAAAAAAGTCAAAAGAATTAAACCCTTATATTATTACCAAGTCAGGAATTATGGTGGGGCTTGGGGAAACAGAAGAAGAGGTTATACAAGTTATGAAAGACTTAAGAAGTGTTGATTGTGACATGATGACTATAGGACAGTATTTGAGACCTTCAGCAAAACATATAGAAGTAGCAGAATATGTTACTCCACAGCAGTTTAAGAGATATGAAGAGATAGGATATGAATTAGGTTTTAAATACGTAGCTTCTGGTCCCTTGGTCAGAAGTTCTTATCATGCTGATGAGGGGTTGAAGGTGACAAAGAGTTAATTCAACTTTTTGAAATTTTTTGATATTATATGAATTTATGATATAATAAAATCGATACATAAGGAGAGGAGATGTTAACTGTGCCTGAGTTTGGAACTCCTTTTTCAGGACTCACTGAAAAAAGAAAAGTAACCCATGAAGAGTTGGTACGGGCTATACGCTTTATGGTGGCGGCAGAGTATGAGGCAATTCAACTTTATACTCAGTTGGCAGAAGCTACTGATAATGAATTAGCAAAAGCAGTTTTAATGGACATAGCAGATGAGGAAAAAGTGCATGCGGGAGAGTTTTTGAGGCTTTTGAAAGAATTAGCTCCTGATGAGGAGAAATTTTACGAAGAAGGGGCAAAAGAAGTAGAAGAAATGATTGGAAAGATTAAATAAAAGAAGGAGTTTGTGCTTATAGATAGTTGAAATAAGTACCTTATCGAGGTACTTATCAGACTGTAGACAAACTTTCGTAAAGGAGATATTTTGCATAAGGAGCGACTTGTGACAAAGCGGTAACAAAACTTAGCAAGACCGAGGGTAGAGGCAGGGCCGAAGCCAAGGATGGCGGAGGCGGGCACCTTAAGGCATGGATGCCGATTGTGCCCGGTACCCTGCCGGAGCCCGAAGGCCGAGCTTTAGTTTTGTCGCTTTGGAACATCGGAGCGACGATGCAAAATATCTTCTTTGAATATTTTTAACTTTGTCAACAAACTGATAAGTACCTTATCGAGGTACTTATTTTTTTAATTTTCTGTAACAATCTAATATATTAAAACGTATATTGTAGATAGATAAGATAGTTTAAGTTAATAAAAGCTGTAAACTGTAAAGGGGGAAATAATATGGCTTTTTCTAAAAAGATGATAGGGCAGCAAGAGATAGTGCCAGGCCCTGTACAGCCAGGGCAACTTCCTGAACCTACAGAAATAGCTTGCATTGAAGTGACTAAGATATATGATGCTTGTTCGCAAAGATTATGCCTTGATAATATACCTCCGATTACGTTTGTACCAACAAATCTAACTTTAACTCCTTCTTTTGGAGGATGTGAAAATATAAAAGTGACTTTAGTAACACCCCCGGGTTTTGTAATAACGCCACTTCCGGATAGACCGGGATTTGCTAGGGTAGAAGCAACTTTTCAAGTGACTTATGATATTGTGATTAACTATCCGGACGGAACCACACAAACATTACCAGGAAATATTACTACTTTCAACAAAGATATTGTACTTTATGTGCCAGACCCAAATGTAGCGATAATGAAATACGAGGCGTTAGCAGAGTGCTTGTACGGAAAGGTTAATCTAGGAGCTACTACCACTGTAGAAGTGATAATTGGGGTATGGATTGTGATAAAATCCGCAGTAGATGTGCAATTATTAGTTCCTTCTTATGGATTCTGTCCTACTCCAGCAGCTTGTGAAGAATTTACAACAGATGTATGTGACATTTTTTACAAAAAGCCTTTCCCATCTTTTGATCCACCACAAATGTATCAAAATCCTTATTAAAAGCCAGCAAATTAGCTGGCTTTTTACATAGGAATTGACTCTTTGCAAATTTTGTGGCAAAGTTAATATATAGGGAATTAAATTAGTAAAGGGTGTGTTGTAAGTGGGCGATAATTTGAGAAATGATATTTTAATGAGATTAAAGACGATAAAAGGGCACATAGCAGGGATAGAAAAAATGGTAGAAGAGTCAAAAAGTTGTGAGGAAATTTTATTGCAGATAGCAGCTGTAAAAGCTTCTTTAGAAAAAGTGGGTATGTCTATAATACAAGAGCATGCTAAGGAGTGTATATTAGCAAATGAGGATGGAAAGGCTACCTATGAAGAAGTACAGCGAATTATTAATTTGTTAATCAAGTTTGCAAAATAGATAAAAGGGATGATGTCTATGGAAGTATACCTTGACAACAGTGCTACTACACGAGTTAGGAAAGAAGTTATAGAAAAAATGGTAGAGGTTTTAGAAAAGGAATATGGAAATCCTTCTTCGTTACATTTAAAAGGGTATCAGGCTGAAAAATTGATGAAGGAAGCAAGAGAAAATGTTGCTAAACTTATTAACGGAGATACTGAGGGGATTGTTTTTACTTCTGGCGGTACGGAATCAAACAATCTCGCTTTAATTGGAGTTGCTGAAAGTTTAAGAAAAAAAGGCAATCACATAATATCTTCCACTATTGAACACCCCTCTGTACTTAATGTTTTAAAATATTTAGAGGAAAATGGCTTTGAAGTGACCTATTTAGATGTGGATAAAACAGGAAAAGTAGATATAGAAAATTTAAAGAGGACTATAACTGACAAAACGATTCTTGTTTCAATTATGGCTGTTAACAATGAAATAGGTACGATTGAGCCAATACAGGAAATAGGGGAAGTAGCAAAGGAAAGAGATATAATTTTTCATGTGGATGCTATACAGGCAGTGGGAAAAATAAATGTAGATGTAAAAAAGCAAAATTTAGATATGGTTTCTTTAAGTAGTCACAAGATACACGGACCTAAGGGCGTAGGAGCCTTATATATTGATAAATCAGTCAAAATTAGGCCAATAATTTTTGGAGGAGGACAGGAAAAAAATTTAAGGTCCGGAACGGAGAATATGCCTGGAATTGCGGGGTTTGGTGTAGCCAGCAAACTTGCACAAGGAAATTTTCATGAAAACGCAAGTAAGTTGATGACCTTAAAAAAGCGCCTTTATGAAGGAATATTTTCGGAAATAAAAGATGTCCATTTAAATGGACCAAAGATTGAAGAGGGAGCTCCTCATATACTTAATATTTCTTTTGCTGGAATTAGAGGAGAGGTGCTTTTGCACGCTCTTGAAGAAAAGGGTATATATGTTTCTACAGGTTCAGCTTGTTCTTCTAAAAAGAAAGGACAAAGTCATGTTTTAAAAGCGATAGGTCTTAAAGAGGACCTTATTGAAAGCGCTATAAGATTTTCTTTTGGAATTTTTAATACCGAAGAAGAAATTGACTATACTATATCAGTGTTAAAAGAAAAAGTGAATTTTTTGAGAAAATACAAACGGAGGTAAAATATGCAAGACATATTATTGATTAAATATGGAGAATTAGCTTTAAAAGGAGATAATAGGTCTTTTTTTGAAAATAAACTTATAAAAAATATAAAACATGCTCTTTCTGACTTTAAGGAAGTTAATGTTGAAAAAACTCATGGCAGAATTTATGTAGAATGTGATGGAGATATTGAAGAGGTAATAGAAAGATTAAAAAAAGTCTTTGGTATTGTAGGAATAACGAAAGCAAAAAGAACTGATTTAAAATTGGAGGATATATATCAAGCTGCGATAGAATTAATGAAAGAGCACTCAGGAAAAACTTTTAAAGTAGAAACTAAAAGACCTAATAAATCTTTTCCTTATAACAGCATGGAGATTAGTCGTAAAGTAGGAGCAGCTGTATTAAAAAATGTGAAAAACTTAAAAGTAGATGTCCATAATCCTGATGTGCTTTTAAATGTAGAGATAAGAGAAATGGGATTTGTGTACGCAGGAGTGATTGAAGGAATAGGAGGGCTCCCTCTTGGGACGAATGGCAAAGCCACTGTACTTTTGTCGGGAGGAATTGATAGCCCTGTAGCTTCTTGGATGATGATGAAAAGAGGAGTAGAGATAGAAGCGGTTTATTTTCACAGTCCTCCTTATACCTCTGAAAGAGCTAAAGACAAGGTTATAGATTTGTGCAAAGTCCTTTCTCAGTATGGACAAAAGATAAAATTACATATAGTGCATTTTACTGAGTTGCAATTAGAAATTTATGAGAAATGTCCACCAAGATTTACTACTATAATTATGAGAAGGATGATGATGAAGATAGCAGAAAAAATTGCTCAAAAGAATGGTTCTATGGCTCTAATTACTGGTGAAAGTTTAGGACAAGTTGCGAGTCAAACGATTGAAAGTTTATATGTAACCAATGCTTCTGTCTCTATGCCAATATTTAGGCCTCTCATTGGGATGGATAAGACAGAGATTATAGATTTAGCTCAAAAGATTGGTACTTTTGAGATCTCTATAAGACCCTATGAAGATTGTTGCACTATTTTTGTGCCAAAACATCCTGCTACAAAACCTAAGTTAGACAAAGTAATTGAAGTAGAACAAAAAATGGAATATCAAAAATACATTGATGAATTTGAAGAAGAGGTTATAGAAGTTTAAATCAAGCAACTTTGCTTGGTTTCAGACACTTGAGTGCCGGGAAACTTAGCAAGACCGAGGGTGGAGGCAGGGCCGAAGCCATGGATGCCACCTGATGCTGACGTATAAAAATCGCCATAAAAGGCGATTTTTATACGTTAAATCTGAAGACTACTATATCCCCATCCTGCATCACATAATCTTTTCCTTCCAGTCTCATAAGTCCCATTTCTCTTGCTGCTGCCTGTGAACCAGCTTTTACTAAATCTTCATAAGAGATCACTTCTGCCCTTATAAATCCTTTTTCAAAATCTGAATGAATTTTTCCTGCTGCTTGAGGTGCTTTTGTGCCTTTTTTTATTGTCCAAGCGTGGACTTCTTTTGGTCCAGCGGTGAAAAAGGTTATAAGTCCAAGGAGAGAGTAACCATGCCTTATTATGTTGTTAAGGCCAGGTTCGGCAAGGCCGTACTCTCTCAAAAGTTCATTTCTTTCTTCATCACTTAAAGAAGCTAATTCTTCTTCAATTTTTGCACTTATAACCAAAACTTGAGAATTTTCTTTTTCAGCATATTCTTTTAGCTGCTTAACATATTGATTGTCTTCTTCTGAAATTAAATCTTCTTCTGAAATGTTTGCTACATACATGACAGGTTTATAGGTAAGCAACATAAGTTGACTTACAAAACTTTTTTCTTCTTCAGTAAATTGAAGAGCCCTTACAGGTTTCCCTTCATCTAATCCTTTTTTTATTTTTTCAAGTATTTCCAATTCGAAGGCTGCTTTTTTATCATTTCGCGCAAGTTTTGATGTTTTTTGAAGACGCCTTTCAATAACTTCCATGTCAGCAAGTATAAGCTCTAAAGTTATTATTTCAACATCTCTTATAGGATCGATACTTCCTTCTACATGGACAATATTGCTATCTTCAAAACATCTTACTACGTTTAATATAGCGTCAACTTCCCTAATATGAGAAAGAAATTTATTTCCTAAACCCTCACCTTTGCTCGCTCCTTTTACAAGGCCTGCTATGTCAACAAATTTTATAGTTGCGGGTATAACTTTTTGTGGATTTTCAATTTTTGCTAGAAAATCCAGCCTTTCATCTGGTACAGCTACAATTCCGACATTTGGTTCAATAGTGCAAAAAGGATAGTTTGCACATTCTGCACCCGCTTTTGTAATTGCGTTAAACAAAGTACTTTTACCGACGTTAGGTAGTCCAACAATTCCTATTTCCATTTTATCTTCCCTCCAATAGTTTTACATATGCATTATATATTACTTAAAAAATTTTTTCAAATGTTTTTCATAAATATTCCATAATTTAGCATAATACTTTTTGATAAAAGTGCAAAAATATATTTTGAGGAGGTGCATAGCTTTGAAAAAAATAAAAAGTATAATTACAATAATGCTTATTGGGATAATGATAATGGTTTCAATGGCAGGATGCAAAACTGCGACTAAAAAGCCTGCTCCTGCTCGTTATACACCGACGCCTACAAGGACTACTCCTGCGCCTTCTAAGACAGCACCAGGTTATACAACGCCTGCACCTAGGACACCAACAATGCCAGCTCCAACTCCTGTAAGAAAACCGACAACAGAAAGTGTAAGAGCAAGCAAAATAGCTTCAAATGTTGCTAAAATACCAGAAGTAAACAAGGCTACAGTAGTAGTATCTGGAAGTACAGCCCTTGTAGGTGTGGATATGAAAGCAAGAGTACAGGGAACGCATGAAACTGATGTAAAAAAGAAAATAGAAAAAACTGTAAAAAATACTGATAAATCTATAACAAGGGTCTATGTAACTTCGGATCCAGATTTGTACAAAAGAATAGATAACATTGCCAGAGGAATCTCTGCGGGAAGACCAGTTTCTGAATTTGCGAAACAAATTTCAGAAATTATAAAACGCATTACACCTGGTATGTAACAAAAACCTGGGGTTTTTCCCCGGGTTTATGTATTATTGACTTTGTGTTACAATTATCATATAATCAAAAAATAATTGGATTATTTTAGAAGGAGTTGATGACATGGAATTAATTAGGAAACAAGTAAACAATGGAATAGATTTGCACATAGATACTACAGACAAATTTAAAACAGTGACAATTAATCTTTATATCCACAACCAATTAGGAGAAGAGGCTACAAAATATGCTTTGTTTCCTGCTGTTTTAAAAAGGGGTACTTCTAATATTAAAACCTACAAAGAAATTGTGAAGTTTTTAGAAAACTTATATGGTACTACCATGGCTGTTTCTGTGTATAAAAAAGGAGAAAGGCACCTTCAACAATATAGATTGGAATTACCTCAAGAAGAGTACATAAAAGAGAATATTTTAGAAGAGGGAGTAAAATTTTTAAAAGAGTTAGTTTTCAACCCTCTTACAGAAGGAAATGCTTTTAATAAAGATTATGTACTTCAAGAAAAAGAGATTCACAAAAATTTAATAGATTCAAGAATAAACGATAAAACCAAATATGCGGTAGACCGTTGTTATGAAGAGATGTGTAAAGGGGAGCCTTTTGCTATATTCGAATTAGGCAAGAGTGAGGATTTAGAGGTTATTGATGAAACAAATCTTTACCATTATTATCAAAATTGTATTAATACTTTACCGATGGATATATATGTAGTGGGAAGCGTGGACCCTAAATATGTAGAGGAGGTTTTTAGAAAATATTTTTCTTTTCAAAGAGGACAAATATTAAATATTCCTTCTCCAAATGTATATAAAGAAGTAAAGGAAGTAAAATATGTGACGGAAAATTTAGAAGTAACACAAGGAAAGCTTACTCTTGGATTTAGAACTAATATACCGTCTAACAGCGAGGAATATTTTCCTCTTTTGGTATACAGTGGCGTGTTAGGAGGGGGACCCTTTTCTAAACTTTTTATGAATGTAAGGGAAAGAGCAAGCCTTGCTTATTATGCTTATTCAAGGCTTGAGAGATTTAAAGGTTTAATGGTGGTAAGTTGCGGCATAGAGATAGAAAATTACAACAAAGCTCTTGATATAATACTCAAACAGTTAAAAGAAATTGAAGAAGGCAATATCTCAGATTATGAATTAGATTCCACAATAAAAGCTTTAAAGACCTCTTTAAATGCAATGAAAGACAATGCTACTTCTAAATCTGACTACTATTTATCACAAAAAATTGCAGGAGGAGATTTAAATATAGAAGAATTTATTAAAAAAGTAGAGAAAGTGACAAAAGAGGACGTAGTGGAAGTTGCTAAAAAGGTTAAATTAGATACGGTGTATTTTATGACCGGCAAAAAGGAGGAATAATTATGCAGCAGTTGTACAATGAGAGAATAAATGAAAAAATGCTTTTACAAGAATTGGATAATGGCCTAAAAGTGTATATAATGCCGAAAAGAGGTTATACAAAACAGTTTGCAATATTTGCTACCCATTTTGGTTCTAATGACAGTAAATTTATCGCTCCAGGGGATACTGATATAACTGAGGTACCTGATGGAGTTGCACATTTTTTGGAACACAAAATGTTCGAAGAGGAAGAAGGTAGTATTTTTGAGCAGTTTTCAAAATTAGGGGCTTCAGCTAACGCTTATACTAATTTTACTACAACTGCTTATTTATTTGCGTGTACTGAAAACTTCTATGAAAATCTGAAACTTTTGATAAAGTTTGTACAAAATCCTTATTTTACAGATGAAAATGTGGAAAAAGAAAAGGGAATAATAGCTCAAGAAATAAGGATGTATCAAGATGACCCCAATTGGAGAGTTTATTTTAACGCATTAGAGGCCCTTTATCATGTACATCCAGTCAGAAAGGACATAGCTGGCACGATTGAATCAATTTCTCAAATAAATAAAGAAATTTTATATAAGTGTTATTACACATTTTATCATCCTGAAAATATGGTATTTTTTGCGGTAGGAGACATTGATATAGATAAAACTCTTGACGTTATAAAAGAAAATGTGAGACAGGATAAAAAACAGGGAGAAATAGAAAGGATATATCCTAAAGAGCCTTCAAGCGTTTATAAAAAAGAAGTGGTACAAGATATGCAAGTATCCATTCCTCTTTTTAATCTAGGTTTTAAAGATACAGATGTGGGTTTTGGGGGAAAGAAATTATTAAAGAAAAATTTAGAGATACAAATAGGGCTGGAAATGGTATTAGGCAGAAGCTCTGACTTGTATGAAAGGCTTTACAATGAAGGCCTTATTGACAGCACTTTTAGCTTTGATTACGGCGGAGAGATAGATTACGGTTATTCTATAATAGGAGGTCAATCTAAAGATCCTTTTAAAGTGAGAGATATCATTTTAAATGCAATAAATAATCTACAATTTTTAAAGGAAGAAGATTTTGAGAGAATAAAGAAAAAGTATATAGGAAAATTTTTAAGAACCTTTAATTCAGTCGATAGTATAGCTTACAGTTTTATAAACTTTTATATGAAAGAAATAAATTTACTGGATTATTTAGATGTGCTTTATAGTATAAGCTTTGAAGATGTTAGGGGAAGATTTCAAAATCATCTGAGAGAAGAGAATAGCGTACTTTCTATTGTGAATCCTCTTAAAAAATAAAAGTCAGGCGCAAAGCCTGTTTCAGACTGTAGACAAACTTTCGTAAAGGAGATATTTTGCATAAGGAGCGACTTGTTACAAAGCGGTAACAAAACTTAGCAAGACCGAAGGTGGAGGCAGGGCCGAAGCCATGGATGGCGGAGGCGGGCACCTTAAGGCATGGAGGCCGATTGTGCCCGGTACCCTGCCGGAGCCCGAAGGTCGAGATTTAGTTTTGTCGCTTTGGAACATCGGAACGACGATGCAAAATATCTCCTTTGAATATTTTTTTAACTTTGTCAACAAACTACAGGCGCAAAGCCTGTTTTTTTATTTTTTTATAAAAATTTAGCAGGATTTTTTAAATTTATATAGAATAACATATTAAGTGGTGTAATGTGGTGGTAAGTGGGAGAATGTGAAATGAAAGTTTGGTGTTTTGTATGTTGATGGGCCAATACGAACACACAATTGATGCAAAGGGAAGAGTCATAATTCCCGCAAAATTCAGAGAAGAACTAGGGGAAAGGTTTGTATTGACTAAAGGTTTGGACAATTGTTTATTTGTATATTCCTTGGAGGAGTGGAAAAATATTGAGGCCAAACTTAAAACTTTGCCACTTACCAAAAAAGACGCAAGAGCATTTACGAGATTTTTCTTAGCTGGAGCTGTGGAATGTGAAATTGATAAACAGGGAAGAATACTTATACCTGCTAATTTAAGAGAGCATGCCAAAATAGAAAAAGATGTTATATTTATTGGAGTTTCTACAAGGGTTGAGATTTGGAGTAAAGAGGTTTGGGAAGAGTATTCTAATAATACAGATGTTTCTTTTGAAGAGATTGCTGAGCATCTTGACGACTTAAATATATAGGTGTGATAAAGAATGGAATATAGCCATAAAAGTGTTTTGCTTAAGGAGACAATTGAATATTTAAATATAAAACCAGAGGGAATATATGTAGATGGTACTTTAGGTGGTGGAGGTCATTCTGAAGAAATATTAAAAAGGCTTACCACAGGAAAATTAATTGCGATAGATAGAGATTTGGATGCGATAAAAGCTAGCAAAGAAAGGCTTAAAAACTATGAAAATGTAAAGTACATAAATGATAATTTTAAAAATATAAAAGAAATACTTAAAAGTTTAAATATTGACAAAGTTGATGGCATACTTTTGGATCTGGGGGTATCTTCTTATCAATTAGAAGAAATTGAACGAGGTTTTTCTTATATGAAAGATGCTCCACTGGATATGAGAATGGACAAAAATTCACCTTTTTCTGCCTATGACGTGGTGAACAAGTATTCACAGCAAGAATTAGAAAAAGTTATAAGAGAATATGGTGAAGAGAAATGGGCATCACGTATTGCTAAATTTATTGTAAAAGAAAGAGAAAAAGGAGAAATAAAAACTACTTTCCAGTTGGTAGAGATTATAAAAAATGCTATTCCTGCCTCTGCCAGGAGGGAAGGACCACATCCAGCCAAAAGAACATTTCAAGCCATACGGATAGAAGTCAATCAAGAACTTAAAGGTTTAGATAAGACGATTGAGGATATGGTAGAGGTATTACGGGGGAAAGGGCGCATTGCGATAATTACATTTCACTCTTTGGAAGATAGAATTGTGAAAAATACTTTTAAAAAATTAGAAAATCCCTGCACTTGTCCACCTAATATGCCATGTACTTGTGGCAAAAAACCGGTAGTGAGAATTATAACAAAAAAACCGGTATTACCTTCCAAAGAGGAAATAGAAACAAATTCCAGGTCCCGCAGTGCAAAACTTAGGGTTGCAGAAAAACTGTAAGTTCTAAAAGAAATGGAGGTAGAATAAATTGATAGTAGCACAAAGAGAATATAATTACGAGTATCCCCCATATACCTCAGAAAAGAAAGAGCAAGTAAGGAAAACTAAAAAAAACAAGAAGTTAAAGAATTTACTTTTGGTAGTTTTTATAAGTTCTCTAAGCATTTTGATACTTTACAGGTATACTGTAATTTATCAAAGGTCAATTGCTTTAGACAAAATGGAAAAGCGAGTACAATATACAGAAAATTTAAATCAACAATTAAAAGCCCAAATTGCTTCTTTAACCAATCCTGCTCGAATTGAAGAGATTGCAAAAGAAAAATTAGGAATGCAATTGCCAGAAGAAAATCAGATAGTTTACGTAAAAGTAGGAGAAAAACCTAAAGTAGCTGAAGAGAAAAAAAGTGAAGAAAAATCACAAGATAAAAGTCACTTTTTTATGAGGATATTGGGGGTGTTGAATAGATAGGGGGGATAATAGATATATCCAACCATATCTTTAAAGAGAAGAATTCTTTTTTTACTTTTTTTATCCTCTATAGTTGTTTTTGGACTTATACTCAGACTTTTTTGGATACAGGTGGTAAAAAGTGAAGATTATCAAAAGATGGCACTTCCTCAATGGACTTTAGACGTATCTGTTAGTGGCAAAAGGGGAAATATATTTGATAGAAATGGCAAAGTATTAGCAGAAAATATAAGTGTAAATAAGATAAGTGTTATCCCTAAAGAAATACCTGTTTCTCAAAGAGAAGCAGTGGCTGAAGCTTTAGCCCAAATATTAAATTTAGATAAATGGAAAGTTCTTCAAAAGATTTCTAATAAAAACTTACAAGAAGTGTTAATTGCTAAACAAGTTGATGACGAAAAGGCAGCAGAGATAAGAAAGCTTAATATAGATGGAATAATAATTTCAGAGGACATGAAAAGATTCTATCCAAATAATACTCTTGCATCTCATGTCTTAGGCTTTACTGGAATTGACAATCAGGGTTTAGATGGTATTGAATTAGCATTTGACAACTTTTTAAGAGGTATTCCAGGAAGAATTACTACTCCAATGGATGCTATAGGTAGAAAGATGGATGTGGGAGAGGAAGAATATTTTGAACCTCTTCCAGGTTATAATGTAGTGCTTACAATAGATGAGACTATTCAGCATTTTACAGAAAAGGCTCTTAACCAAGCGATGGTTAATTCTAGGCCTTCAAAGGGAGCGGTAGCTATTGTTATGGACCCCAAAACAGGGGAAATATTGGCTTTGGCTAATAGACCAAATTTTAATCCTAATAATCCTTTTGAAGGACCGCAGGAGGAATGGTATAAAGCTTGGCGAAATAAAGCTATTTCTGATTCTTATGAACCTGGTTCTGTTTTTAAGACAATTACTGCTTCTGCAGCTCTAGAAGAAAAACTTGTAGGTCTTAATGAACAGTTTTATTGTCCGGGCTATACCACAGTTGCTGGACATAGAATAAATTGCTGGGCTACTCATGGCAGTGAAAATTTTGTTCAAGGTGTTCAAAATTCCTGCAACGTAGTTTTTGTGACGTTAGGACAAAGGTTAGGAGTAGAAAAACTCTATAAATACATACATGATTTTGGATTTGGACAAAGGACAGGAATATTTCTTCCTGGTGAAGCTCCAGGCCTTGTATTGGCAGAAAGTAATGTTGGGCCTGTTGAGTTGGCCACTAATTCTTTTGGGCAAGGTATTGCTGTGACGCCTCTTCAGATGATTACTGCTGTCTCTGCAATAGCCAATGGAGGGAAATTGATGCAACCTATAATTGTGAAATCAATTGTAGATCCAAATGGAAAAGTAGTGAAGGAATTCAAACCAAAAGTAGTGAGGCAGGTCATTTCTGAAGAGACATCTTCTACAATGAGAGAAATACTAAAAAGTGTAGTGTCAGAGGGAACGGGAAAAGCAGGATATATTGAAGGATTTGATGTAGCTGGAAAGACTGGTACTACAGAAAAATATATGCCAGGAAAATATGTGGCATCTTTTATAGGTTTTGCACCAGCGGAGGATCCAAAAGTTATTGTGTTGGTGGTAATAGATGAGCCTAATAATCCGGAAACCCATTTTGGAAGCCAATTGGCTGCCCCTGTAGTAAAGAGCATTTTAGAAGATACCTTAAGATATTTGGAAGTACAGCCAAGAGGAATAGAAAAACCTGCATCGGTTGTGGTACCGGATGTGAGGAATATGAAACTTTACGAAGCAGAGAACATTATTTTGTCGAATAAACTTAATTTTATAATAGAAGGAAATGGAGATACCGTTTTTGACCAAATGCCTATACCAGGAGCAATTGTAGAAGAAAACACACAAGTTATTTTGTACTTAAATGCTGAAAAAATACAAGAAGTAGTAATCCCTGATTTAACTGGTAAGAGTGTAAAAGAAGCTACAGAAATTCTAAATTCTTTAGGACTTAAAATAAGAATAAAAGGCAGTGGTTTTGCTGTAAATCAAAGTCCGAAAGAAGGTACGATTTTGAAAAAAGGTGAAACTGTAGAAGTGGAGTTTAGGCCTAAGGAAAATTAAACTTCCTCTATGCAAAATCTATAATTGTGCTATACTATTTAGTGGTGGTATGCTTTTTAGATATTTTTGTGAGGAGGCCTAACATGAAACTTATAGATATTTTAAAAAGTGTTAAGTGCGAGATAAAAGGAGATCCTAATATAGACATCAGTGGGGTGTGTTACGATTCCCGTAAAGCCAAAAAGAAATATTTATTTATTGCTATAAAAGGGTTTAAAACCGATGGTATTTTATATGTGGAAGAGGCTATTAAAAATGGGGCAGTTGCTGTTGTTACAGATAGAGAAATAAAAGAGTATCCTGGTATTACAACAGTATTAGTAGAAGATGCTCGAGTTGCCATGGCAAAAATAGCTTCTAATTTTTACAATAACCCCACCAGCAAACTTACTTTAATTGGTGTAACAGGAACAAATGGCAAAACCTCTGTTACTTATATGCTAAAAGCGATTTTAGAAAGGCAAAATAATAAAGTGGGATTAGTAGGGACAATACAAAACATGATAGGGGATGAAGTGATACCTTCTGTACATACTACACCTGAATCATTGGATTTGCAGGAGCTTTTTAGTATTATGGTGAACAAAGGTGTTAAGTATGTGGTTATGGAGGTATCATCTCATTCTTTAGCATTAAATAGGGTAGACGAATGTGAATTTGATATAGCAGTTTTTACCAACTTATCCCAAGACCATTTGGATTTTCACCAGAACATGGAAGAGTATGCTAAGACAAAGAGTAAGTTATTCAAGATGGCGAAGAGGGCATCGGTCATCAATATAGATGATAAATACTCTTCTATGATGATTGAGAGTTCTAAGGCAAAAGTTTTGACTTATGGTATAAAAGATTTTGCTTATGTTATGGCAAAGGATATTAGGAATAGTCTAAGCGGTGTAAAGTTTAAAGTGCAGATTGAAGATAAAAAAGAGGAGATTTCATTAAAAATTCCAGGAATTTTTAGCGTCTACAATGCTTTAGCTGCCATTACAGTGGCTGACTTTCTTGGTATTTCTTTGCGAAGTGTGAGAGAAGCTTTAAGTCAGGTCACAGTAAAAGGTCGATTTGAACTAGTAGAGACAGGAAAAGACTTTTATGTAATTATAGATTATGCCCATACTCCTGACGGAATACAGAATATAATGGAGGCATTGAAGGAATATAAAACCGGAAGAAAAATACTTCTTTTCGGTGCTGGAGGAGATAGAGATAAAACTAAAAGGCCTTTGATGGGAGAAGTTGCAGGGAAGTATGCGGATTTTTGCATTTTGACTTCAGATAATCCTCGTTCGGAAGACCCAAGAGAAATAATTTCACAAATTGAGGAAGGCATAAAAAAGACTGATTGTCCTTATGTTGTAATAGAAAATAGAAAAGAAGCAATAAGGTACGCTCTAACTAATGCTCAAAAAGACGATGTAATAATACTTGCAGGCAAAGGTCACGAAACCTATCAAGTTATAGGAAATGAGGTTATTCCTTTTGATGAGAGAGAAATAGTTAAAGAAATTTTGTCTGAAGGCGGTAATAAATAATGGAACTTTTAATAGATGAAATTGTAAGGGCTACTGAGGGAAAATTGATAAAAGGAAGTTTAAAGGATAAAGTAATAGGCATTTCAACTGATTCGAGAAAAGTCAAAAAAGATGAATTATTTATCCCTTTGAAAGGGGAAAAATACGATGGAGAAGATTTCGTAAAAGATGCAATAGACAAAGGCGCTATTGCAGTTATTACTGCGAGGTTGGAAAATGTAGAGTGTTTGAAAGATTTTTCAGTTGATGTCATTTACGTTAATGAGACTTTAGAAGCTTTGCATAAAATTGCTTCTTATTATAGAAAAAAATTCAATATTCCTTTTATTGCTGTAACAGGTAGCAGCGGAAAAACTACTACGAAAGATATGATTGCACAAATATTGTCTAAAAAGTATAAAGTTTTGAAAACAGAGGGAAATTT
This sequence comes from Thermoanaerobacter uzonensis DSM 18761, assembly GCF_900129115.1. Classification (NCBI taxonomy): domain Bacteria; kingdom Bacillati; phylum Bacillota; class Clostridia; order Thermoanaerobacterales; family Thermoanaerobacteraceae; genus Thermoanaerobacter; species Thermoanaerobacter uzonensis. The sequence continues at coordinate 117,683 of NZ_FQUR01000010.1, forward strand.
TAATAATGAAATTGGCTTACCATTGACAATTTTTAACTTAGAAGATACTCATCAGATTGCGGTAGTGGAAATGGGAATGAGCGGCTTTGGAGAAATTAGGAGACTAAAGAATATTGCAGAGCCTCAAGTAGCAGTTTTTACAAATATAGGAGTTGCTCATATTGAAAAATTAGGTTCAAAGGAAAATATATTAAAAGCAAAAACGGAGTTGATTGAAAATTTTAATGAGGAAAATGTGATTGTATTAAATGCAGATGATGATATGCTATCAAAAATTCCTCTGCAGTATTCAAGTAAGTATTACAGATATGGTATAAAAAGTGGAGAAATTAAAGCTTGCGATATAGAAAAAGGAGAAAAAGATATAAAATATACTTTAAAATATAAAAATTTGGAGAAAGAAATAAAGCTTTCAGTACCAGGTATTCATAATGTGTATAATTCTCTTGCTGCTATTTGTGTTGGATTAGAGTTTGGTATCGATGTAGAAGACATGGCAGAGGCTTTAAAAGATTTCCAACCAGGCAAAATGAGGCTTAATATAATAGAAAAAGGTGATATAAAAATTATTGATGATGTATATAATGCTAATCCAGATTCTATGAAAGCAGCTTTAAGCGTATTAAGGGATTTACCTGCTAAGAGAAAAATAGCAGTTTTAGGAGATATGCTGGAATTAGGTGAGTATGCAGTAGAAGCTCACAAAGAAATAGGAAAATTGGTGGCAGATAGCCATATAGATATTTTGATAACCTCTGGTGATATGTCGAAATATATTGCAGAAGAATCCAAGGTTTGTGGGATGAAAGAGAATACTATTTTTGTTTGTAACACTAATAAAGAGGTTAAGGAAATTTTGAAAGATATTATCAAACAAGGAGATTCAATTTTAATAAAAGGTTCAAGAGGTATGAAAATGGAACAAATAGTACAATTTTTGCAGGAGAGGGTAAAATAAAATGTTACAAAAGATAATTTTGGCTACAGTTGTTGCTTTTGTGCTAAGCTTGGTGTCTGGTCCTCTTTTTATACCTTATCTTAGAAAATTAAAATTTGGGCAAAAAGTAAGGGAAGATGGGCCTAAAAGCCATTTAAAAAAATCCGGAACCCCTACAATGGGTGGGATAATGTTTATTACAGCCACAGTTATTTCTACTTTAATTTTTTCTCATTGGAACAAATATTTGTCAATTTTGTTATTAGGTTTTTTGGGCTATGGTTTAATAGGATTTGCAGATGATTTTCTAAAGGTTTATTTTAAGAGGCCTTTAGGTTTAAAAGCGAGAGAAAAACTTATTGGACAGTTTTTACTTGCGACAATCATTTCATATTTTGCTCAAAAATATGTGGGAACAGAAGTGATTTTTCCTTTTTTAAAAACTACTATTGACCTTGGCAATTTATATATTCCTTTTATGGTTTTTGTAATAGTTGGAACAGTAAACAGCGTAAATTTGACAGATGGGCTTGATGGATTAGCAGCTGGTGTATCTTTTATTGTTATGGCTTTTTTCACTATGACAGCTTTATTTTTAAATAATATAACTTATGGGGCTTTTAGCGCTGCTTTGACAGGAGGATTGTTGGGATTTTTGAGGTATAATCGTCATCCCGCAGAGGTTTTTATGGGAGATACTGGTTCCTTAGCTATTGGAGGAGCTATAGCTACTGCCGCGGTTTTGACTAAATTGCCCTTGATTTTGCCCTTATTAGGCATTATTTATGTGGCTGAAGCTCTTTCAGTGATTATTCAGGTATTGTCTTTTAGATTGTTTAGTAAAAGGGTTTTTAAAATGAGTCCTTTACACCATCATTTTGAATTGTCAGGTTGGCAAGAACAAAATGTAGTCTACGCTTTTTGGATTGTTACTCTAATTGCTATGTTTATATCTTTTTATAGTTTAAGCTAAGGAGTGCAAATTATGGAGCTAAAGGGTAAAAAAATTTTTGTAGCAGGTTTAGGAGTTAGCGGAATAGCTTTGTGTAAAGTGTTGTACAGCTTAGAAGCAAAAGTAATAGCTTATGATGAAAAAGAATATTATGTGTTAAAAGAAAATTTAGAAGAAGTTAAAAGTTTGCCTGTAGATTTTAGGTTTGGTAGATTCAAAAAGGAATTTTTAGAAGGTGTGGATTTGGTTGTTTTAAGTCCAGGTGTTCCTACAGATTCGGATATAGTAAAAACAGCACAGCAAAAAAAAATTGAAGTATGGGGAGAAGTAGAGTTTGCATATAAATTTTCTAAAGCTCCTATTTATGCAATTACAGGTACAAATGGTAAGACAACTACTACTTCTTTATTAGGTGAAATGTTTAAAAATGCGGGGAGAAAGGTATATGTTGCGGGGAATATAGGTTATCCACTTATTTACGCTACTATGGAAGCAACAGAAGGAGATTTTATAGTAGCAGAGATTAGCAGCTTTCAATTAGAGACTGTAAAAGAGTTTAAACCCAAAATAAGCTGTATAATAAATATTACCCCTGATCATTTAAACAGACATAAAACTTTTGAAAATTATAGAGATATAAAAGGAAGAATTTTTGAAAATCAACGAGAAAATGAATATACTGTTCTAAATTTCGATGACCCTGTTACTTGGAGTCTAAAAAATAAGGCTAAATGCAGAGTTTTTCCTTTTAGTAGAAAAAGTTCATTAGAAAATGGGGCATATGTAAAAGATGGAAGTATTTATATAAGTGTTAATGGAAATGCTAAAAAAATTATTAACATAGAGGAAATTTATATTCCTGGAGAACACAATTTAGAGAATGCATTAGCTGCTTCTTCAGTAGCATATCTTTCAGGAATTAATGTAGATGTTATTGCAAATACTTTAAAAACTTTTAAAGGCGTGGAACATAGGATTGAGTTTGTTGATGAAATAAATGGTATAAAATTTTACAACGATTCTAAAGGGACTAACCCAGACGCCTCAATTAAAGCGATACAAGCGCTAAAAACCCCTATAGTTTTAATTGCTGGTGGTTATGATAAAGGTAGTGAATTTGATGAGTTTGTAAAAGCCTTTAATGGGAAAGTAAAGAAATTGATTTTGATAGGGCAAACTGCAAAAAAAATCAGAGATACTGCAAGGAAGTATTCTTATCCTGAAAATGACATATTTTTTGCTAGTACTCTAGAAGAAGCCGTTAAAAAAGCTTATGAAAGTGCGAAAGAGGGAGATAGTGTACTTTTGTCACCAGCTTGTGCCAGCTGGGATATGTTTAGGAATTTTGAGGAGAGGGGAAGAATCTTTAAAAAGGCAGTGGCAGAGTTAAGGAGGTAAAATAATGAAAAAAAAGTATCCTGTGGATTATGGCATTTTACTCATAGTTTTAATACTAGTCTCTATTGGTGTAATTATGGTCTTTAGTGCTAGTTCTGCCAGTGCTGAGTACATGTACAATGACCCTTATTATTTTTTGAAAAGGCAATTGTTATGGGTAATATTAGGTTTTTTTGCTATGGTTTTTATGATGAATTTTGATTACATTATTTTAAAAAAGATAGCTGGTCCTTTGCTTATTATTTCGATTGGATTGCTTGTTGCAGTCTTAATTCCTGGAATAGGAGTTGAAAGATATAATGCGACCAGATGGATAGGAGTTGGAAGCTTTACAATACAGCCTTCTGAAGTGGCAAAATATGCTCTTATTATATACTTTGCAAAACATTTTGACAAACATCCTGATTATGCAAAAAGTTTCAAAAAAGGAGTTATGCCTGTTTTAGGATTGGCAGGATTGTTTTTTGGTCTTATAATGTTACAGCCTAATTTTAGTACAGCTGGTATTATATTCATTGTGGCTGTAATAATTCTCTTTGTAGCAGGTGCTAAATTATCTTTTATGGGAGCTTTATTTGGAGCAGGAATTGGGGCAGCAGTTGTTGTTTTTTCATCTTTTAAGTATATACGGGAAAGGGTATTTACATTTTTAAATCCGTGGCAGGATATTCAAAAATCTGGGTATCAAATTGTACAATCCCTTTATGCTTTAGGCTCTGGAGGATTATTCGGAGTAGGACTTGGAGGAAGCAGACAAAAACTTATGTATCTGCCTATGCCTCACAATGATTTTATATTCGCCATAATTGGAGAAGAATTAGGACTTGTAGGTACAGTTACTATACTTTTGATGTTTTTATACCTTATTTTGCGAGGTTTGAGAGTGGCAGCGAAAGCTCCGGATATGTTTGGATGTATTTTAGCTACAGGAATTACAACTCTTATAGGAATACAAACACTTATAAATGTTGCAGTTGTAACTTCTTCTATGCCACCTACAGGGGTGTCTCTTCCTTTTATAAGTTATGGAGGCACTTCTACTGTTATTATGATGGCAGGAGTAGGAATACTATTAAATGTTTCACGATATGCAAGTTTAGATAGGAGTTGATGGACAGTTGAAATATCTGTTTGCTGGTGGAGGTACTGGAGGGCATATTTATCCTGCCATAGCCATTGCTAGGGAAATATTAAAAAATGAAAAAGATGCTCAAATTTTATTTGTAGGTACAAAAAAAGGTTTAGAAAATGAGTTAGTACCAAGAGAAGGCTTTGAATTTAAGACAATTACTGTGCAGGGATTTAAAAGAAAATTATCGTTGGATACATTAAAAACTATTTATAAAGCAGTGGTGGGGCTTAAGGACGCAAATGATATTTTAAAAGAATTCAAACCGAATGTGGTAATTGGAACAGGGGGATATGTCTGTGGTCCTGTTTTAATGATGGCGGCTTTAAAAGGGATACCTACTTTGATTCATGAACAAAATGCTTTTCCAGGCCTTACAAATAAGGTACTATCACGTTTTGTGAAGGTAGTAGCAGTAAGTTTTGAAGAATCAGTTAAATATTTTAAAAATAAAGAAAAAGTTGTGGTAACAGGTAATCCAATTAGAAGAGAATTGTTAGAAATTACTAAAGAAGAAGGCTTGAAAAATTTGGGTTTTTATCGTGATAAACCTTTAATAGTATCAGTTGGAGGAAGCAGAGGGGCAGAGAAAATCAATTCTACAATGGTAGAGTTTTTAAAATTGAAAGATAAAAACTTGCAAGTTTTAATAATTACAGGAACTAATCAATATGAAAAAGTGTTAGAAAATGTTAAAATTGAAACTATAGATATAGATGAAACAGTTAAAATAATTCCTTATTGTCACAATATGCAGGATGTATATGCTGCTGCAGATATTATAATCTGTAGGGCTGGGGCTATTACTTTGTCAGAAATTACTGCAAAAGGTGTTGCTTCAATCTTGATTCCTTCTCCTTATGTTGCTAATAATCACCAAGAGTATAACGCCCGGGTGTTAGAAAAAGCCGAAGCTTCTTATGTTATATTAGAAAAGGATTTGACAGCAGAAGAATTGTACAAAAAAATTAAATATCTTTTGGAGAATCCTCAAGTACTTTCGAAAATGAGAGATAATGCACGAAAAATTTCTAAAATTGATGCTGCTGAGAAGATATACAAGCTTATAAAAAGTATAACTTAATACCTTATGTAACACCCCATCTTATTTATGCATAGTATATGGTGTAAGCTGTATTAAATTTAGGGGTGATAAGATGGGGAAATTTAAAATTAATGGAGGGAACAGGCTGTATGGTGAGTTAAAGGTAAATGGCGCTAAAAATTCTGTTTTACCCATCCTTGCAGCATCAATTTTAAATGAAGGAATTTCTGTAATACATGATTGTCCTAAATTAAAAGATGTTTATTCAATGATAGAAATTTTAGAACATTTAGGCTGTAAGGTAACCTTTAAGGGCAGAGACATTATTATAGATGCAAGGTATGTAAAAGATAGTGAAATACCTGATAGCTTAATGAGAACCATGAGGTCATCTATATTTTTGATGGGGGCTTTAATATCAAGAAACAAAAAAGCTTTGATGAGTTTTCCAGGAGGTTGTGATATAGGACACAGACCTATAGACCTACATCTTAAAGGGCTGAGAAGATTAGGAGTTAAAGTTGAAGAATCTTATGGGTATATTAAATGTGAAGGTGGTAAGATAAGAGGAAATGAAATTCACTTAGACCTTCCTAGTGTAGGAGCTACAGAAAATATTATGCTGGCGGGAGTTTTTGCAGAAGGTATTACCATCATTAGAAATGCGGCAAAAGAACCGGAAATAGAAGACTTGCAGAATTTTTTAAACTCTATGGGGGCTAAAATATCAGGAGCTGGTACCAACACGATTATTATAGAAGGAGTAAAAAGATTGCATGATACGGAATATACTATAATTCCAGATAGAATTGTTGCGGGTACTTATCTTTGTGCTGCGGCGATGACACGAGGAGAATTAACGGTAGTAAATGCTTTAAAAGAACATTTAGAACCATTGTTGTCAAAATTGAGAGAGACAGGATGTAAAATACAAACTGGGAATGATTATATAAAAATTATGTGTGATAAACGTCCCAAAGCAGTAGACATGATCATTACATTGCCATACCCTGGCTTCCCCACAGATTTACAGCCACAAATGGCTTCGGTTTTGTCTGTAGCAGAGGGAACATCTATTGTTACAGAGACAATATTTGATAATAGATTTAAATACACGGAAGAACTTATACGAATGGGAGCAGATATAAAAGTGGAGGGAAGAGTAGCAGTAATACGTGGTGTTGAGAAGTTAATGGGTGCAAAAGTAGTAGCAAGAGATTTAAGGGGAGGAGCTGCTTTGATTATTGCAGGTTTGGGGGCAAAAGGTACAACAATAGTAGAAGAAGCAGAACACATTGATAGAGGATATGAATCAATCGAAAATGCTTTGAAAAGTGTGGGAGGGGATATTGTAAGAATAATGTAAAACAGCATCATGCTGTTTTACATATGCAAAAGAAAAGTACAAGCAGGGGATGGTTTAATGGTTAAAAGTGCTTTTAAAAAGAGGTTTTTAATTTTTATGTTTGTGATGCTAGTATTTATAGTTTTGATTTACCTTTTTATGTTTCATTCAAATTATTTTGAGATTAAAACGATAAAAGTTGTAGGCAATCGAATTTTATCTTATAATGATATTAAAGAGTTAGCTATGATTGACTATGGAATGAATATTTTTAAAGTTAATCCTAAAAAAATAGAAAGTAATTTACTTGCTAACCCCTATATAAGGGAAAGCAAAGTAAAAATTCAATATCCTTCTACTGTAGAAATATTTATAAAAGAAAGGCGAATAGTTGCACAGGTTAAATATCAAAATGACTATTTAATGATAGATAAAGAAGGAGTAGTAATAAAAAAGGAAAATTACAATCCTGAACTTCCTGTTATAGAAGGGATAAAAGTTGAGAAGTATCAGATTGGTAAAAAGTTGAGTGATATTTTTGAAAAAAGTTATTTGGGAACGCTTTTAGAACTCATAGAAGGTACAGACTTTTATTCTGTTATAAAATACGTGAATGAAAAACAAATTATATTAGTTACAAAAAATGGTATAGAGATATCTTTTGACAATCCTTCGGACGTTAATTATTCTTTCAAATTTGCCGAATTAATATTAAAAGATTTAGCTAAAAAAGGGTATCATAAAGGCACAATTCAAATTATTGGAGACAGTAATCCAGTATTTATGCCATAGAGGATGGGGGTACTTATGAAAAAAAGTGTATATATTTCCGTAGCTTTAGTTTCAATAGTATTAGGAATAATGCTTTCTACGCAATTTAAAATAGTAAAAAAAAGTGGTATAGTTACTGTGCAGAGAGCAGAAGAATTGGCAGCTCAACTAAAGGAACTGCAGTCAGAAAAAAATGCTCTTCTAAAGCAGATTAATGATTTAGAAGCAAAAATAAATGCTTATGAAGATTCTGCCTCCAAGAATAGTGTAATTACTAAAACTTTGAAAAATGATGTAGAAAAATATAAAGAATTAGCAGGTCTGACTGACCTTCAAGGTCCAGGAGTAATTGTAACTATAAATGATAGCAAACAAGCAGTTCCTCCAGGACAGGACCCTAATTTATTTTTGGTCCACGATGAGGACTTGTTGCGGGTTGTAAATGAGCTAAGAGCGGCAGGAGCGGAGGCTATATCTTTAAATGACCAAAGATTAATTGCTACTTCAGAAATTAGGTGTGTTGGACCTACAGTAAATGTAAATTCTGTACGTTTTTCTGCGCCGTATATTATAAAAGCTATTGGAGATCCCGATACCTTAGAGGCTGCGCTTAAGCTAAAGGGTGGAGTAGTAGATACTTTAGCTACTTGGGGAATAGAGGTAAATATCAAAAAATCGGACAATATATTGATTAAAAAATATGACGGAGTGATAAAGTTTAGATATGCAAAACCTTTAGTTGAAGGAGAGAGCAAGTAATGGCTTATATTATAATGGTTAGTTTATTAATAGGAATAATAATAGGTTTTATTTTGCCAATTAATATCCCCAGTACTTATGTTTCTTATTTATCCGTTGCTATTCTTGCAGCGTTGGACTCAGTTTTTGGTGGTATTAGAGCTAGTATTGAGGGGAAGTTTGACAATCTTATTTTTATAACTGGTTTTTTTGGTAATGCGATATTGGCAGGAGGCCTTGCTTATATTGGAGATGTATTAGGAGTTCCCATTTATCTTGCGGCAATTTTTGTATTTGGAAGCAGGCTCTTTGTCAATTTTGCATATATAAGGAGATATCTGATAGACAAGATGCGAAGAAGGTAGCAGTCTCCTGAAGGAGGATTTAATAATGGGTAATTTAATAGTTGGTTTAGACATTGGTACATCTAAAGTATGTACAATTATTGGAGAAGGGGATAAAAACGGAGAGCTGCATATTGTTGGGATTGGCTATTATCCTTGTAGTGGGGTAAAAAAAGGAGTTATTGTAGATATAGACGAAACTGCCTATTCTATAAAAAAGTCTGTAGAGCAAGCGGAAAGAATGGCCAACCAAAAAATATCATCTGTGTATTTGAAAATATATGGGGGATTGACGACAATATATAAAAATAATGGAGTAGTAGCAGTATCGAGAGAAGATAGAGAAATAACAAAACAAGATGTGGATAGAGTTTTACAAGCTGCTAAAATTATTGCCATTCCTTCTGATAAAGAAATTATCGATGTTATACCATTAGAATACATTGTGGATGGATATGGGGAAATAAAAGACCCGATTGGAATGGCAGGTATAAGGTTAGAGGTAAATGCAGCTATAGTAACAGGTAGTGTTACCGCTATTCAAAATATGGAAAAGTGTGTTAAAAAAGCGGGGTTAGAGGTAGAAGGAATAATCGTAGGACCTTTAGCTACGGGAGAAGCAGTACTTTTAAAAGATGAAAAAGAGTTGGGAGTTGCATTAATTGATGTGGGTGCAGGAGTGACTGATATTTCTGTTTTTAAAGATGGCAAAATTATTTATTCTTCCATGATAGCAGTGGGAGGATGGCATATCACAAACGATTTGTCTGTAGGGTTAAAGATTTCTTTTGAAGAAGCCGAAAATATAAAGAAGAAATATGGAACTTTAGAAAAATTATCTCCTGAAAAGCTGGAACCAATTAAAATTGCTAGTTTAGCAGGTAAAAGCAAATCTACTACAGATGTAAATGAAATATCTGATATAATAGAAGCTAGGGTTTCTGAACTTTTAATGCTTGTGTATGAAAGATTGGAAGAAGCAAAAGTTCTGGAAGACATTGTTACAAATGTTGTCATAACAGGTGGAGGTATTTCCTTCTTAAAAGGTAACCTAGAGTTAGCACAAAAAATTTTTAATAGAAATATTCGGATTGGCTCTCCGCAAAATATCGGAGTAGCAACTCCTATTTACTCAGCAGGAGTAGGAGTGGTAAAATATGTATATAACAATAAGAGGTTTATGCATAATATCCAATCGAATGATAAAAAGGAGAAAAAGAGTTCTAAATTAGTTGACAAGCTCAAGGAAATATTTAGCGATTTTTGGGCATAAAGAGGAGGGTTTTTTGTGATAGGTATAGAAACTGATATGGAACAATTTGCTGCTATTAAAGTAATAGGAGTTGGTGGTGGAGGCGGAAATGCAGTAAATCGTATGATTGATGCTGGCCTTCGCGGTGTTGAGTTTATTTCAATTAATACAGACAAGCAAGCTCTTTATTTATCAAAAGCTGAAATAAAAATACAAATTGGTGAAAAATTAACGAAAGGGTTAGGAGCAGGGGCAAACCCGGAAATTGGGAAAAAAGCTGCTGAAGAATCTAGAGAAGAAATAGAACGAGTTATAAAAGGCGCTGATATGATATTTATTACTTCTGGCATGGGAGGAGGCACAGGAACGGGAGCTGCTCCAGTTGTGGCAGAAATAGCAAAAGAATTAGGAATTTTGACAGTGGGAGTTGTTACTAAGCCTTTTACATTTGAAGGAAGAAAAAGGATGGCTCATGCAGAAATGGGCATTGAAGAACTTAAAAAACATGTAGATGCGCTTATTACTATTCCTAATGATAGATTATTGCAAGTTGTAGAGAAAAAAACTTCAATGATCGATGCTTTTAAATTAGCGGATGATGTTTTAAGACAAGGTGTTCAAGGTATATCCGATCTTATTGCAGTCCCTGGACTTGTAAATGTTGATTTTGCTGATGTAAAAACGATTATGACAAATACGGGACTTGCACATATGGGAATAGGCATAGCTTCTGGGGAGAATAAAGCGACTGAGGCAGCGAAACAAGCCATTCATAGTCCACTATTAGAGACTTCAATTGAAGGCTCAAGAGGAATTCTTTTGAATATTGCAGGAGGTCCGAATTTAACCATATTTGAAGTTAATGAAGCAGCTAATTTTATCTATGAGGCTGCTGACCCTGATGCAAATATTATATTTGGTGCAGTAATAGACGAATCATTAGATGACCAAATAAGAATTACTGTTATAGCTACAGGTTTTGAAAGAAATGAAAAATCTAAGGAGGCAGCGAAGAAAAAAGACACTAGGGAGCCTGAAGTAAAATTAGAAAATGTTATAGAAAGTGATGATTTGGATATACCTACTTTTCTAAGAAGAGGAAGACGATAAATCTGCAAAGGTTTCTTTGCAGATTTTTTTTATGCAAAAATTCTACAAAAACAACCTTATTTTTATTCCAAAATATTACAATAAATTTGGGATTTTTATTTTATAATATGAATAAAATAAGCAAATGGGAATATACATTGTATAAGGATTAAAAGTGTCCCCGGGGATGATATGAATGTATTTAGATGTAATTTTTTTCGAAAATTTAATTATTAACTATCTTATTTTATCCCTTACACAAAAATTTTCTAAAAAAGACAGCAAACCTATTAAACTTTTTTTAGGTGCATTATTGGGAGCCTGTTATGTACTAATAATTTTTTTGTTACCTTATAAGATGATTCACGAAGTTTTCGCAAAAATTATTTTATCTCTCTTAATAATATATATGGCATTTACTCCAAAAACATTAAAAGAATTTTTGAGAATTTTAGCAGTTTTTTATCTAATTTCTTTTGCAATAGGTGGGACAATTTTTGCGGTTTTATATACGGCAAAACTTAATTTACATAGTTTGTGGATTGGAATATTGATAGCTATTTTACTTTTCTATACTAATTGGGATTATATAGTGAGAAAATCAACAGAGGGAAAAATGTTATACAGCATAAAAATAGAAATTTTTCAAAAACAAGTAGAGATAAAAGGATTATTGGATACTGGAAATAGATTATATGACCCTTTAACTAAAGCGCCTGTTGTGGTAGTGGAGTTTTCGGCTATGGGAAATATACTTCCTGATAATATGGAAATTTTATTAAATGAAGAAAATATAGATTTTAACAAAATTTTTGAAGTTTTGAAAGAGGAAAGATGGTTATCAAGGATAAGGTTAATACCCTTTATATCAGTGGGACAGTCAAAAGGAATAATGCTAGGATTTAAGCCGGATAAATTAGTTGTAGGGGAAAAAGAAGTAAGAAATGCAATAGTAGGAATATACAAAAGTAAAATAGGTAAAGATGGCAACTATGCAGCGTTGTTGACACCAGAAATTTTAGTATAATGGGGGTGTGGAAAGTGCAACTAAAAACAAAAGTAAAAATAGAAATGCTATTGTTGTGGAAAAAAATCCTTGATTTTTTAGATTTATCTGAAGGCATATTTTATATTGGAGGAAGTGAAGCATTACCTCCTCCTCTTTCTGTAGAAGAAGAAATATATTTAATTTCAAAGATGGAAAAAGGAGATAATGGAGCAAAAACGGTACTTATTGAAAGAAATTTAAGGTTGGTAGTATATATAGCAAAAAAATTTGAAAACACAGGAGTGGGAATCGAAGATTTAATATCTATTGGCACAATTGGACTTATAAAAGCCATTAATACTTTCAATCCTAAGAAAAAAATAAAATTAGCTACGTATGCTTCTCGCTGTATTGAGAATGAGATATTAATGTATTTAAGAAGGAATAGCAAAACTAAATTAGAGGTTTCTTTTGAGGAGCCTTTAAATGTAGATTGGGACGGAAATGAACTTCTGCTTTCTGATATTTTAGGAACTGATAATGAAACAGTTTATAAATATATCGAAGATGAGGTAGAAAAGGAATTATTAACTTCTGCATTGAAGAAATTACCAGATAGAGAAAAAAAGATAATAGGATTGAGATTTGGATTGGAGGGTGGAGTAGAAAAGACTCAAAAAGAAGTGGCAGATATGTTAGGAATTTCACAGTCATATATTTCTCGTTTAGAAAAAAAGATTTTAAAAAGATTAAAAAAAGAAATGAATAGATTAGTCTAAGCTTTTCTGTATATTTTTTTATCCTGCCGGCAATACTGTTAATAAGCTAAACATGTGGGGGCAGGATTTATGAATAACAAAGTTGAAATTTGCGGAGTCAATACCTCTAAGTTACCTGTTTTAAAACCTTCCAAGCAAAAAGAGCTACTGCAGCGGATGAAAAATGGAGACAAAAAAGCGAGAGAAGAATTTATAAATGGGAATTTGCGATTGGTACTAAGCGTTATTCAAAGGTTTAATAATCGCGGAGAGTACGTAGATGATTTGTTTCAAGTAGGATGTATAGGGCTTATAAAAGCAATTGACAATTTTGACTTAAATCAAAATGTAAAATTTTCCACTTATGCTGTTCCGATGATAATTGGAGAAATAAGAAGATATTTAAGAGATAACACTCCTATAAGAGTGAGCCGCTCTTTAAGAGATATAGCTTATAAAGCATTACAGGTAAGGGACAAATTAGTATCGGAAAATTCCAAAGAGCCGACAGTAGGCGAAATAGCTAAGGAGCTGGACCTCCCACGTGAAGAAGTAGTAATGGCTCTTGATGCTATTCAAGAACCGGTTTCTTTGTTTGAACCTATCTATCATGATGGTGGTGATGCAATTTATGTGATGGACCAAGTCAGTGATGACAAGAATATTGACGAAGTTTGGTTAGAAAAAATTGCTTTAAAAGAGGCGATACAAAAACTTAATGAAAGGGAGAAATTGATATTGACACTGAGATTTTTTGAGGGTAAAACTCAAATGGAGGTAGCAAAGGAGATAGGAATATCTCAAGCACAAGTTTCAAGATTGGAAAAAGCGGCTTTAAATCACATGAGGAAATACATCTAGCTTATCAGGAATGATAAGCTCAGACTGTAGACAAACTTTCGCAAAGGAGATATTTTGCAATCGGTGCGACTTGTGACAAAGCGGCATAAAACTTAGCAAGACCGAGGGTGGAGGCAGGGCCGAAGCCATGGAGGGCGAAGGCGGGCACCTTAAGGCAAGGAGGCCGATTGTGCCCGGTACCCTGCCGGAGCCCGAAGGTCGAGCTTTAGTTTTGTCGCTTTGGAACATCGGAGCGACAATGCAAAATATCTCCTTTGAATATTTTTTAACTTTGTCAACAAACTGAGCTTATCAGGAATGATAAGCTAGATTTTTTCATATAATTTTATGAAAAGGAAAAGGACAAAAGGGGGAAATTAAGATGATTAAAGCATCAGAATTAAGAGATAAAGATGTTATAGATATAAACACAGGACAAAAATTAGGAAATATAGTTGACATTGAAATAAATCTTGAAGAAGGAAGAGTGGAAGGAATTGTTATACCGAAGGAAACAAGTCTTTTTAGGTTTTTTAATAAAGATATAGAAATTTATTTGTCGTGGGAATCTATAAAAAAGATTGGAACGGATGTAATATTAGTAGATTTCAAAGACAGAGAAGCTTAAGTTTGACTAATGAAAACAAGTTTATTATAATTTTATTAAACAATTAAGAATTGTTGGAGGTAATAAGATGAAATGCCCTTATTGTGGGTATCCAGATTCAAAAGTTATTGACTCTCGACCTACAGATGATAACACTTCAATAAGGAGAAGAAGGGAATGTTTAAAATGTGGGAAGAGATTTACTACTTATGAGAAAGTAGAACAATTGCCTATACTTGTAATAAAAAAGGACAATAGCAGAGAGGTCTATGACAGAGATAAAATATTAAAAGGCATGATAAAAGCTTGTGAAAAAAGGCCAGTGTCTATAAAAGTTTTAGAAGAAATTACAGATGAAATTGACAAGAGAATAATAAATTCAATGGAAAGGGAAATAACCTCCACTGAAATCGGAGAAATGGTAATGGAAAAACTTAAAAATGTAGATGAAGTAGCTTATGTCAGGTTTGCTTCTGTTTATAGGCAGTTTAAAGACATAAATACTTTTATGGACGAACTTAAGAAACTTCTTAAAGAGAACGAGACAAAAAAAGAAAAGACGTAATTGTTTTTTTGTTTCAAAGGTGTACAAGCCATATTAGCTGGAGGTGTCAAAATGGCCCATATGGTTTTGGTTATAGAAGATGAAGTTCATATATTGGAACTTTTAAGGTATAACTTGGAAGCAGCAGGGTACAAAGTTATTACTTCGGAAAATGGAAAAGAAGGATTGGATAAAGCACTTGAAGAAAAACCCGATTTGGTTATATTAGATTTGATGTTGCCAGATGTAGATGGATTGGAAATATGTAAAATTTTAAAAAAGAATGATGAAACGAAAAATATACCGATAATAATGTTAACAGCAAAAAGTGAAGAATTTGATAAAGTATTGGGATTGGAGTTGGGAGCAGACGACTATATAACAAAACCCTTCAGTGTAAGAGAATTGTTAGCTCGAATTAAAGCTGTTCTTCGGCGAACCCAACAACCAGAAGAAGAAAAAGAAGAAATAATAAAATTTGGTGATATAGTTATAGATACAGGAAAGCATTTGGTTTATAAAAAAGGAAAAGTATTAGAATTGACTTTAAAAGAATTTGAGCTTTTAAAACTTTTATCTCAAAATATGGGTAAAGTATTAACTAGAGACTATCTATTAGACAAAGTATGGGGATATGAATATGCGGGAGAGACTCGAACCGTTGATGTCCATATCAGGCATTTAAGAAAAAAGATAGAAGACGATGATAAATCTCCTGTGTATATTGAAACTGTAAGAGGAATTGGATATAAACTAAACAATAAAGGTGGAGTATAATGTTAAAAAAATCCTATTATAAATTGTTTTTCATAAACCTACTTGGAATTTTGATAGTTGCTCTATTTTTTTTAGGCAATGTTTCGATGACCAAATTTATTTTTGCTATTTTTTTGGGAATTTTAGTAACATTTTTTTTGAGTTATAGATTTATAAAAAATATAGCAGATCCTATAAAAGAGATAACTGAGATTACAAAGGATATTGCAAATGGGATATACAGTCATGGGCTTGAAAGCGATTCTATTGATGAGATAAAAGAACTTTCTCTTGCAGTAGATTCTATGTCTTATAAATTAAAAGAAACTATAGAAGAATTAAATGATAGAAATGCAAAATTAGAAGCTATTTTAAAAAGCATAGTAAATGGGGTTATCGCTTTTGATAATAATGAGAAAATATTACTTATAAATGACGCTGCGAGGAAAATTCTAAATATAAAAGGGAAGGATTTAATTGGAAGGCATATCCTAGAAATTGTAAGAAATAGTAAGTTATATGATCTTTTTGAGGATGTGAAAAAAAATAAAAATTCTCCTTCCAAAAGTTTAGAGTTAAATGTTTTCAATAAACACCTCAAAGTGTACACCAGTCCAATTCTTCATCCAATTTCCCATCAAAATTTAGGTTTTGTGTTAATAATAGATGATATCACAGAAATGAGAAGATTGGAAAAAATAAGAAGTGAATTTGTTGCAAATGTGTCTCATGAGCTGAGAACGCCTTTAACTTCTATTAGAGGCTTTATTGAAACTTTAAGAAATGGTGCTATTGACAATCCACAGGCAAGAGATAAATTTTTAGATATAATTGATTTTGAATCAGAAAGACTTACAAGACTTATAAACGATATACTTGCTCTTTCTGAGATAGAGAATGTGAAAGAAGGTTATCCTAAAGAAGAAATAGAATTAGATAATGAAATAGAGGATATATTATATATAATGGAAAAAGTGGCGAAAGATAAAAATATAACGTTGAAAAAAGATTTAAATTGTACTGATTTGGTGATAAATACTAATAAAGATAGATTTCATCAAATGATGATTAATTTAATAGATAATGGTATAAAATACACTCCAGAAGGCGGATTTGTAAAAGTATCTACTCAAGAAAAAGGGGATAAAATAATTATTACAGTAGAAGACAACGGTATTGGCATTTCAAAAGAAAATATTCCTAGGCTTTTTGAGAGATTTTACCGAGTTGACAAAAGTCGTTCGAGGAAATTAGGGGGTACAGGGTTGGGACTTGCTATAGTTAAACATATCGTGGAATCTATGAAAGGGGAAATTTTTGTAGAAAGTGAAGTGGGAAAAGGTACAAAATTTATTATAAAATTCAACAAAGCTGATTTAACAAAGACTTAACAATATTTTAATATTGACTTTACAATAGATTGTTACAATGTAGTTGTACAAAAAATTTAAGAAAATTTTGGAGGTGCTTTAATGGTAAATAGTCGATTTGCGAAACTTGCTATTGCAGTACTGTTGATTACAAGTCTTTTTAGTTTTGCTGCCTGTGGCTCAAAACAACCTCAAAGTAATAATTCTTCAACTTCTAATAATCTTTCAGGCAACATAACAATTGCTGGCTCTACGGCATTACAGCCATTAGCTGAACAAGCTGCCAAAATGTTTATGGAAAAATACCCCAATGTGGCGATAACAGTGCAAGGCGGTGGCAGTGGTACAGGGTTGACACAGGTAGCTCAGGGCGCAATTAATATTGGAAATTCTGATATTTTTGCGGAAGAAAAATTAGATGCCAACACGGCCAAATCTTTAGTAGACCATAAAGTTGCAGTTGTAGGTTTTGCTGTAGTTGTGAATAAAGATGTGACAGTTGATAATTTGACTCAACAGCAATTAATAGATATTTTTACAGGGAAAATAACAAATTGGAAAGACGTTGGCGGACCAGATGAAAAGATAACCGTTATTTTAAGACCTGCAAGTTCGGGCACAAGAGCAACTTTTAAGAAAATCGTGTTAAAGGGACAGGATGAAGTAGAAGGTGTCGCATTAACTGAAGATTCTAATGGAACGGTTAAAAAGGCGGTAGCTGATACAAAAGGTGCAATTAGTTATATTGGTTTGTCATATATTGATGATACGGTAAAAGTGTTAAAGTACAATGGTGTAGACCCAACGGCTCAAAACATAATAGATGGTAAATATCCAATTTGGTCATATGAACATATGTACACAAAAGGAGAACCTACAGGAGCGGTTAAAGCTTTTTTAGATTTTATGATGTCAACAGAAGTGCAGAAAGGACCTCTTACTAAATTAGGGTTTATACCTATTACCGAAATGAAAGCAAAATAAAAAATATATTGCAAAAAGGAGCTGGTATCTTTTCTAGCTCCTTTTTGCAAAAATATGGATTTAACATAAATTTAACATTTATTTAACATAAATTTAATGAAGTTTTTTTTTAAAATTGATACTATAAAAAAGTGCCATTATTGTCATTATAATTTCTTAAATGGGGGAACTCACATGACAGTTGATAAAAATTATGAAAGAAAGCGGAAAATAGTTAATTTGTTTGGAAAGGCTATCGTTTTCATCTCTGCTTTGCTATTAATAATTATCACTGCTTCTCTCTTTTTATTTGTAGCGTCTAAAGGTCTTTCCACTTTTATAAAAGATGGCATCTCTTTAAAAGAATTTTTATTTTCTACCACCTGGAAGCCTGATAGAGATGTTCCTGCAGTAGGTTCATTACAATTTATATTAGGTTCTATTCTCGTTTCTGTTTTTGCTATTATGATAAGTGCACCTCTTGGAGTTTCCTCTGCAATTTTCATGATTGAAATTGCGAAAAAATTAGGTCAAAAGATTTTGCAACCAGCTATTGAAATATTTGTAGGTATTCCTTCTGTAGTGTACGGTTGGGTTGGTCTGACGGTATTAGTTCCTTTTATAAGTAAACATTTTGGAGGATTAGGATTTAGCTTGTTGGCTGGTATATTAGTTCTCACTGTCATGACACTGCCAACAATTACTAGTGTTAGCACTGATGCTATAAAGTCGTTACCTGTGGAGATAAGAGAAGCCAGTTATGCCCTTGGTGCGACACGATGGCAAACAATAAGACATGTAATTCTTCCTGCAGCGAAACCGGGAATTTTGACTGCTATTGTATTAGGACTGGCAAGAGCTTTTGGAGAAGCTTTGGCAGTTCAAATGGTTATAGGAAATCGACCAGTGATTCCTAAATCTTTTTTAGAACCAATGAGTACTATAACTTCTATTATTACAATGGACATGGGGAATACAGCAATGGGCACTGTGTGGAATGATGCCCTTTGGTCCTTAGCACTACTCCTTCTTATGATATCTTTTACTTTTATCATCGTAATTAAATTGGTAGGCAGGAGGGGAATGTATAAATGAAATCTAAACTATATGACAAAATAGCGACTATATATTTTTACGCTGTTGCTGTGTTTTTAATCTTGTTTTTGGCCTCATTAATAAGTTATATATTGTATCAAGGTAGAACTAAACTCAACATAGATTTTTTAACTTCCCCTCCCAAATTTATGGAAGCAGGAGGAGGCATAGGGCCTCAGCTTTTCAATTCGTTAGAATTGTTAATAATAACCTTGATAATTTCTATTCCTATAGGCTTAGGTGCAGGAATTTATATGGCAGAGTATGCAAAGCCAGGTTTGTTAACAGAAATTATAAGATTGTCTATAGAAACTTTATCTTCAATGCCTTCTATTGTAGTAGGCCTTTTTGGGCTTTTAGTGTTTGTAACTATGACTGGATGGGGGTATTCTCTAATTGCAGGTGCTCTTGCTCTTACGGTGTTAAATCTTCCTGTAATGACAAGAGTAAGTGAAGATTCAATTAGAAGTGTGCCCAATAGTTTGAGAGAGGCAAGTTATGCTTTAGGTTCTACAAAATGGCAAACAATTGTAAAAGTTGTAGTGCCTGCTGCAATGCCTGGTATTATAACAGGAATAATTTTAACTGCCGGAAGAATTTTTGGGGAAGCGGCTGCACTACTTTATACCGCAGGTATGAGTAGCCCTGCCTTGAATTTTTCAAACTTAAATCCTTCGAGTCCTACCTCGCCTTTAAATATCGTTAGACCTGCGGAAACTTTGGCTGTTTATATTTGGAAGGTAAATAGTGAAGGGTTAGCACCTGATGCAAGACAGATTGCAGACGGTGCCGCAGCAGTTTTATTGTTAATGGTATTGATTTTTAATATCCTTGCTAGATGGTTAGGAAATACATTATATAAAAGAATGACAGGCGAAAGATAAAATGGTATAATATGCTTAAGAGGAAGGGGAATGACTGGTAAATGAAAAAAATACAGGTCAAAGATTTAGACTTGTTTTACGGAGATGTCCAAGCCCTCAAAAAAATAAATTTGGATGTAGAGGAAAATAGCGTTTTGGCACTTATAGGTCCCTCTGGTTGTGGCAAATCTACCTTTGTTCGTACTTTAAATAGGATGAACGATCTTATTGAGGGAGTTAAAATAAGTGGTACTGTTTTACTTGATGGTCAAGATATATATAAAGATGTAGATGTTATTGAACTTAGAAAGAGAGTAGGAATGGTTTTTCAAAAACCTAATCCTTTTCCTATGACGGTTTATGACAATGTAGCTTATGGTCCAAGAATTCATGGTATAAAAGACAAAAAAAAGCTGAATGAAATTGTTGAAAAAAGCCTGATGGCTGCAGCTTTATGGGATGAAGTAAAAGATAGACTCTCCAAGTCAGCTCTTAGTTTGTCTGGTGGTCAACAGCAAAGGCTTTGTATTGCTAGGACATTGGCAATAGAACCAGAGGTAATTTTGATGGACGAACCTACTTCAGCGCTAGACCCTATTTCTACTATGAAAATTGAGGAATTAATTAATGAGTTGAAAAATAAATATACAATAATAATAGTAACTCATAATATGCAACAAGCAGGAAGAGTGTCAGATTATACGGCCTTTTTCTTAAATGGTGAATTAATTGAAAGCGGACCGACAGATAGAGTTTTTTATAATCCTAAAGATAAGAGGACGGAAGACTACATTACTGGAAGATTCGGTTAGAAGGAGGTGACATAGTGAATCGTACTCATTTTGAAAAAGAATTAGAAGAACTTCATTATGATGTCTTAAAAATGGGTAGCCTTGTAGAAGAGGCCATAGCAAATGCCATTGCTTCTCTAGTAAACCATGACACAGAATTAGCTCAGAAAGTTATAGATGACGATGACAGAATAGACAAAATGGAAGTAGAAATCGATAATAAGTGTGCAAAGATTATTGTGACCCAGCAGCCAATTGCAAAAGATTTGAGAATAGTTTTGACGGGCCTTAAAATTGTTACAGATTTGGAAAGAATGGCAGATCATGCAGTAGATATAGCAAAGACTACGTTGAGGATTGCTCATCAAAAGTATATAAAACCTTTAATAGATATTCCGAGAATGGCAGAAATTGTAAGAGAAATGGTTAAAATGTCTTTGGATTCCTATGTACGACAAGATTTAGAGCTGGCGAGAGCTATTGGCGAAAAAGACGATATAGTAGATGCTCTTTACAAACAGGTTTTTAGAGAACTTTTGACATATATGATGGAAGATCCTAGAAACATTGACCAGGCAACACAATTTTTGTTTGTTGCTCGTTATCTCGAAAGAATTGCTGACCATGCAACTAATATATGTGAATGGGTAATTTATCTAGATACCGGTGAACATATAGATTTAAATTGAAATGCAAAAAGCGCTCACTGAAAAAGTGAGCGCTTTTTGCATATTTTTTTTACATTGTGCAAAACATATTTTTAAGAAAAGAAGTTAAGGAGTGATTTTGATGCCATTAAGCTATATTTTGCTTTCTATTACAGGATTGGTCGTTTTGTTCGGATTTGCCCATAGAGTATTAGATAGGATGAAAATGACAGATACATGGGCTTTTTTGGTAATAATTGGGATGATAATAGGGACATTAATACCTAACATTCCTATAACAAAAACCGTGTCTATAAACATAGGTGGAGCTGTTATCCCTATAGCAGTATGTGTGTATCTTTTTTTGAAAGCAGAAAGTACGAGAGAAAGAGTAAATGCAGTTGTAGTATCAATTGTTGCCGGAATAACTGTTTTTATTGCAGGCAGAATACTTCCTGCAGAACCTGAAGCCATGATTATTGAGCCTAAGTATATTTATGGTATTGTTGGAGGTTTAATTGCGTATCTTTTTTCACATTCGAGAAGAAGTGCTTTTATTGCAGGAGTGATGGGGATAATACTGGCAAATGTAATGCAGGCAGTCTCAAACTACCTGACAGGGACAAGAGGAGCCGTTTCTATAGGAGGAGCTGGATTTTTTGATTCGGTAGTTATATCTATGATAATTGCCGTCTTTTTGTCTGAAATAATTGGGGAAACAAGGGAAAAATTGCAAGGAGGTACTTCTAAAAAGCATTTTGAACCTAGGGAGGGTATGGCTAGCAGCTTGGTAGATACTAACAAAAAAGAAGAGGGTGACAAAAATGAACAAAAGAAAGATGAATAGAGCTACAATATTAATCTTATTGGTTATTGGATTTTTATCTTTTGCTATTAGCAGTTATGCAGAAAAGCAGACTGAATTACAACCTGATTATTACACAGTGTATGATGGAAAGACAAATAAAGTGCTTTTCAGAACTGCAATGGAGGTTTATAAAGGGGACAGATATTTATCAGGGGATAATAAATTATATGAAGTGCTTAAAGTGGATAAAAATGAAAGTAAAGCTTATGCAAAGTATTTGCGAACAGAAAAACTTCCAGATGTTAACATAGAAGAAATTTCACAAGCAATGGCAGTAGCAGAAAATACTGGTGAAAAGAGAGTGGCGATATATTCTACCCACAGTGATGAATCATATCTTCCTTCAGATGGTGCTGCAAGTATCAATGGACATGGCGGGATATATAAAGTAGATGCTGCCTTACAAAAAGCTTTAGAGGCAAAAGGAGTCACAGTCAAAGTGGACAGGACTTTGTATCTACCTCATGATGCTATGGCATACAGCCGGTCAAGAACAGGAGCGGTCAAACTTTTGAAGGATTTTAAACCGGACTTACTTTTGGATGTCCATAGAGATGCAGTCCCCTTCCAAGAATATATACGAAAAATTGCAGGGAAGAATGCTACAGGCGTAAGAATTGTCTTAGGACGGAACAACCCTAATTTAAAAGCAAATCAGCAGTTAGCCTATAGGATAAAAGCTATTGCGGATAAGACATATCCAAACATGATCAAGGATGTATTTTTTGGAAAAGGAGATTTTAATCAAGATTTGACTCCAAACTCTTTATTGTTAGAATTTGGTACCTACTCTCATACAAGAGAAAGAGCAGAAGTTTCTGCTTCTTTAATAGCAGACATATTGACTAAAGCACTTTATGGTTCAGATGAGCAAAAACAAGTAGGCACTGTTACAAAAACTCAAAAACCGCTTCCAGGACAAAATAAAGCTGCAGGTACCGGAATATGGGTTTTGATTGGAGTTGTTGTAGTGTCAGCAGTAGCTTTCATGTTTTTGAGTACTGGCGGGCGAGAAATGTATCACAAGTTTTCTAAAGCTACGCGCAAAGAATTTGCAAGTTATTTGGGTAAGTTTAGGCGAAAAAAAGGAGATGAGTCATGAGCATAAATCATGAATTTTATATCAATATTGTGGTTTGTGGAATTGCTTTGGGGACCCTAGCCCGCTTTATATATTTAAGAGTGGACTATAGGCAGTATCCTACTTATCCTCAAGGTTATATGACTCATTTGACCTTAGGGATAATTTCAGCGGCTTTAGGAGCTTTTTCTGTGCCTGCATTAATTGAAAAACAGTACACTGCTGTTACCTTTTTAGCTTTGGCAGCACAACAATTTAAAGAAGTAAGAGAAATAGAGAGAACCAGCTTAGAAAAAATGGAAGCAACAGAATTAGTTCCAAGAGGAGCGGCTTATATAGAAAATATAGCTAAAATTTTTGAAGCAAGAAACTATATTGCTATGGCTGTAGCTGCTCTTACTTCTTTGGCAGTTTATTTTTCTAAAAGTGTTATAATAGGGACGATTGTGGGAGGACTAGCAATTTATTTATCTCGTTATGTAATGAAAATTGCTTATATTAGAGATATTGCCGAAGTTCTTCCTTCAAAGATTGTTTTTAAAGGACCTTTATTGTGCGTTGAGGATGTGGTTTTAGCAGATATAGGTCTAAAAGAAGGAAGAGAAATAATAGAGAAATTCGGAATGGCCGTTGTAATACGACCAAAAGGGTTAGATAGTTTAATTTCCATAAATAACTTAGGAATAAGACAGGCTATTCTCCATGAAGCTGCTAATCAATTGGGATTAAAAATGAATATTGATACTCCTGAATTAGCTCCTCTTACTATGAACAACAATGAAAATGGAGATGTTATTGTAGTTATGGTAGCGATGAAGCCTGATATTGATGCTTTTGTGGAAATTATAAAGAATGTGCCAGCAATTGAAACTGTAAGGAAGTATCCTTCAAAGTCAAGGGGTGCGAGAAAAGCTTTCAATTGAGGTGATAGAATGGAAGTACATGTAACAGGATATATAATAGCTATGGTAGCTTTAAAAGAGGCAAAAGACAATGTTTCAAGTGGTACTGCACCTATCATATATGTAGAAAATGAAGAAGAGCAGCAAAAGCTTTCTATGTATTTAAGCAGAATTTTTAAGGCAGCCGTTCATGATCTTGAAAATGGAGTATTTATTTTAGTTAAACAATATTAGGTGGTATCTATGAAAGTAGTGTATTATAGCTATTATGGGTGCTATTCTTCTTCTATATGTGCATATCTTCATTTAAATGATAAATCCAAAATTGAAAAAGAGGAATTTCTTAAAATCCCTTTTTTGTTTCAAGTTGATTATGGACAAATGAGATTTATTGGGAAAGATAATAATCAAAATGAAGTCTTCATAATAGGAACGAAAAATTTTAGTGAAAATATCAAGAAAACTTTGTATGATTTGATGGAAGTTTTTAAAATAAAAGAAGATATAATTTTTATAGACACTTCCCACTATGATGTAATTTTTTTTAAAGTGCTGATGAATCTAAGAGGTAAGAAAATACTAACACAAACTATAGACAATTTTTTGTATAATTACTATTTGATGAGACACAAGAATATAAAAAGATTTGTAGAGAGATATAAAAAAATACTATGAGGTGGTAGGTTTGTGATTATTGTATATATGTGTTATGGAAGTGCTCACTCTTCTGTTGTAGCTGCTTCTATACACATAGGACTTTTACCTATTGACAGAGTGCCTACTTATGAAGAAATTGTTTCTCTTCCGCATTATGATAAAACTTCCAACGATGAAATTGGCACTCTTTTTTATATGGGTAAGGATGAATTTGGGAACTATGTGTACATTGTCGGTGCGAGAAATGGGCGAGAAATAGTAACAAAAGCTATTTACAGTTTTTTGTCTTTATATGGAATTTCTGAAAAAGATATATTAGTCGTAGATGCACTTCCTACCATAGGACTTACTACAAAGATTGGAGGTATTACGTCAAGGCGCTTAGGAATTATCTTTTTAGGTAGGCCTATAACGGTATATGGCATATTGAAAAAATACAACAATTTCGTAAAATTAGTAACAGATATTAAAACAAAGTTGCAAATAAGGTCTTGACGTATTGATAGGATTAATTCATAATTGAAAAGAGAGGAGTTAATTTAGGAGGAAAAATATGCATAAAATAAATATAAAAGATGTAATAAAAGGAAGTATAGCATGGGATTTAGATATACAAAAAGGAGACAAACTCATTACATTAAACGGAAAAGAAATAATTGATATAATAGATTATCGATATGAAGTGTCAAATGAGTTTATACAATTAGAAATTGAAAAGGCTACAGGAGAAAGATATATTTTTGAAGTGGAAAAAGACTATGATGAGGATTTAGGGTTAGTCTTTGAAGAAGAAATAATTGACAAACCAAAACATTGTAGAAATAAGTGTATTTTTTGCTTTATTGACCAGTTACCTAAAGGAGTCCGCAAATCTCTTTTATTTAAGGATGACGATTATAGGTTTTCCTTTTTACAAGGTAATTTTATTACTATGACTAATATGAGTGAAGAGGAAATTGCCAGGGTAATAAAATATAAGCTCTCTCCCTTATATGTTTCAATTCATGCCACTGATGATGATGTAAGAGTAAGAATGATAAATAACCCGAATGCAAAAGGTATAATGGATAAATTAAAAAAACTTGTTGAGAACGGAATTGAGGTACATGGTCAAATCGTATTATGTCCAGAAATAAATGATGGTAAAATTCTTGATAGAACTATCAAGGATTTGTCGAGTCTATATCCTGGTGTAAAATCAATAGCAGTTGTTCCAGTGGGACTTACAGACCACAGAGAGAAACTTTATAAACTTAGGACATTTACTAAAGAGGAAGCTAAAAATGTAGTCGAACAAGTATCTTCATGGCAAAAGAAATTAAAGAAAGAATTAGGTTCTTCTTTTGTTTTTTTGTCAGATGAGTTTTATGTGATGGCAGGTGTTACTATACCTTCTTATCATCATTACGAGGGATTCCCTCAAATAGAAAATGGCGTGGGACTTATAGCATTGTTTAAACATCAATTTCAAAGGAGTGTAAAAAGATTAAAAGCGAATAAAGGGGAAAATATAAATACCACCTCTTACATTATTGTTACAGGAATAGCTGCCTATAATTTTATGGAAGAAGTAGCGAAAGAATTAAGAAAAACAGGGTTTAATGTGAAAGTGGAGAAGATACACAATGAGTTTTTTGGTCACAATATCACAGTAGCTGGACTTGTGGTGGGGAAAGATATAATAAACCAATTAAAAGGTAAAATAAATGAAGAAGTTTTAGTTATTCCCGATGTCATGTTAAAGGAAAGTTCAAATGTTTTTCTTGATGATACTACTGTTGAAGAAATAGAAAGAAAACTAGGGACAAAAGTTATAGTTTCTGAAGTCGATGGGAAAAAATTTTTACAAAAGATACAGAATGGAAGGTGATAGATATGGCAGGAGCAATGGTAAGTATTGTAGGTAGACCCAATGTGGGTAAATCTACCCTTTTTAATAAAATTATGGGAAAAAGAATTTCTATTGTGGAAGACAAACCAGGAGTTACAAGGGATAGAATATACGGTAATGCAGAGTGGCTGGACAAAAAATTTATATTAGTAGACACAGGAGGATTAGACCCAAATGCTGAAGATATTCTCTTTTCAAAAGTCCGTTTACAAGTGGAAGCAGCAATTGATGCTTCCGACGTAATATTATTTTTAGTTGATGCAAAAGAAGGTTTAATGCCGGAAGATGAAGAAATAGCAAACATTTTAAGAAGAGCAAAAAAGGAAGTTATTTTGGTTTGCAACAAGGTGGACAGTTTTAAAGAAATGCCTCCTACTTATTATGACTTTTTTAGCCTTGGTTTAGGCAATCCCATTCCAATTTCAGCGTCAAATGGGTTGGGTATCGGAGAACTTTTAGACGAAGTAGTAAAAAGATTGCCACAGGAAGAGTTAGAATACACTGAAGAGACAATTAAAATTGCTGTTATTGGCAAACCTAATGTGGGGAAATCCTCACTAGTTAACAAAATATTAGGGGAAGAAAGGGTAATAGTTAGTAACATACCTGGCACTACACGGGATGCAATAGATACTCCTTTTTCAAAAGATGGGAAGAACTATGTTCTTATTGACACAGCAGGGATACGTAGAAAAAGTAGAATTAGTGAATCTATAGAAAGGTACAGCGTACTAAGAGCTTTAGCTGCAATTGAAAGGTCTGATATATGCCTTTTGATGATAGATGCTACAGAAGGTCCAACAGAACAGGACACTAAAATAGCAGGATATGCGTTTGAAAATGGGAAGGGAATCATCATAGTTGTTAATAAATGGGATGCAATAAAAAAAGATAATAATACTGTTAACGAGTATACTAAGATGGTAAGAGAAAAACTATCTTTTATATCATTTGTTCCTATACTATTTATTTCAGCAAAAACAGGGCAAAGAGTACACAGAGTTTTAGAGACTGTAGATAAAGTATGGGAGGAATATAATAAAAGAATTACTACTGGTCTTTTAAATAATGTGCTAAATGAAGCTATGCTTATGTTTCCTCCACCTGCTGATAAGGGCAAACTATTAAAAGTATATTATACTTCACAAGTAGGAATTAAGCCGCCTTCTTTTGTAGTATTTGTTAATGAACCAGAGCTAATGCATTTTTCCTATTTAAGATTTATTGAGAATACGTTAAGACAAAATTTTGGCTTTGAAGGGGTACCTATTGTTATTTCTACTAGAAAAAGAGGAGAAAATTAAAAGGGAAAGGGGGGAAAATATGTACGCTGTTTTGACGGCCATCATTGCTTATTTGATTGGTTGCATAAACAATGCATATATTTTAACAAAATATATGCGAAAAATAGACATTCGCAATTATGGGAGTGGAAATGCAGGAGCTACTAATGTTTTGAGAGTATTAGGATATAAGGCTGCAGCTCCTGTTTTTGCGCTAGATGTGCTAAAAGGAGTAATAGCTGTATTAATCGGTAAATATTTAATGGGTAATACTGGTGCTATGATTGCGGGAATAGCAGTGGTATGCGGTCATAACTGGCCTGTGTTTTTAAAATTTAGAGGTGGAAAAGGAATTGCTACAAGCATTGGAGTTATAATGACCGTAAGCCCTCTTTTAGGGCTCATAGCCTTAGCAATTGGGGTTACAGTAATTGTTTTGACAAAATATGTATCTTTAGGGTCCATAACAGGGACGGTTACTTTTGTGCTTTTAAATACAATCTTTTGGAATTCAACACAAATATTTGTATTTTCACTTATTCTAGCATCTTTAGCAATTTTCCAACATCGTTCCAACATAAAACGTTTGCTGGCGGGAACAGAATCTAAACTTGGACAAAAGACGGAAATAAAATGAGAAAGGAATGTGGTCATGAAAATATCAGTATTAGGGGCGGGAAGTTGGGGAACATCTATAGCGATACACTTAAACCGACTTGGGCATCAAATTACATTGTGGATGAGAGATAAAAATCAATTTGAAGAAATTATGTCTACTCGGCACAATAAAAAATATCTTGATGTTGATATTCCTCAAGAAATTTACATTACAACAGATTTGGAAGAAGCTGCGGAAAATTCATCGATTGTAGTAATTGCAGTACCTTCCCATGCTGTAAGAGATATATCGAAAAAATTAAAAGATGTAATTGATAAAAACTCTATTGTGGTAAATCTTGCAAAGGGAATAGAGACTTCCACTTTAAAAAGAATGTCTGAAGTCATAAAAGAATATTTTTCAAATGATGTAGTTGTTTTGTCAGGTCCTAGTCATGCTGAGGAAGTAGTCAGACAAATTCCTACAGCCTGTGTTTTAGCCTCTTTAAATGTTAAAGCCTGTGAGGTAGTGCAAGATGCCTTTATGGATGAAAACTTTAGGTTATATATAAACAAGGACGTTGTGGGAGTGGAATTAGGAGGGGCATTAAAGAATATTATAGCCTTGGGAGCTGGAATTTCAGACGGGCTTGGATTTGGCGATAATACCAAAGCTGCTCTTATGACAAGAGGTC
The DNA here is from genome assembly GCF_900129115.1 of Thermoanaerobacter uzonensis DSM 18761. Lineage (NCBI taxonomy): Bacteria > Bacillati > Bacillota > Clostridia > Thermoanaerobacterales > Thermoanaerobacteraceae > Thermoanaerobacter > Thermoanaerobacter uzonensis. The sequence continues at coordinate 146,879 of NZ_FQUR01000010.1, forward strand.
TTGCGGAAATTACTCGTTTGGGTGTTGCGTTAGGTTCTGATCCGCTGACGTTTTTAGGTTTGGCAGGCGTAGGAGACCTTATTGTCACCTGTACCAGCATGCTTTCGCGAAATAGAAGAGCAGGAATACTTATAGGTAAAGGTAAAAGTTTAGAAGAAACATTAAAAGATATAGGAATGGTAGTAGAAGGAGTTAATACTACAAAATCCGCCTACAAACTTTCTCAAATTCATAAAATAGAAATGCCAATAACTAAAGAAATTTATTCCATTCTTTTTGAGGGTAAAAATCCCTATGAGGCTGTTTATAGTCTTATGACGAGAGATAAAAAACATGAATTGCACGGTATTTGATCTCCGGTTTTCCGGAGATTCAGTTTGTTGACAAAGTAAAAAAATATTCAAAAGGAGATATTTTGTATCGTCGCTCCGATGTTCCAAAGCGACAAAACTAAAACTCGACCTTCAGGTTCCGGCAGGGTACCGGGCACAATCGGCATCCATGCCTTAAGGTGCCCGCCTCCGCCATCCGTGGCTACGGCCCTGCCTCCACCCTCGGTCTTGTTAAGTTTTGTTAACGCTTTGTAACAAGTCGCACCAATTGCAAAATATCTCCTTTACGAAAGTTTGTCTACAGTCTGGATCTCCGGTTTTCCGGAGATTTTATCATATTTCAATATTTTTTACATATAAATGTACTGTTAAAGCATATATATATGAGTGAGAAGAAAAGGATATGGGGATATAAAAAGGAGGGAAATAGGTTGGAAAACTACGATATCTATAAAAATATTGCAGAAAGAACACAAGGGGATATCTACATAGGAGTAGTAGGCCCAGTGAGAACAGGTAAATCGACTTTTATTAAGCGATTTATGGACATATTGGTACTGCCATACATAGAAAATCTTCCCCAAAAAGAGAGAATAAAAGATGAATTGCCACAAAGTGCAGCAGGCAAAACCATAATGACTACTGAGCCTAAATTTGTTCCTGAAAAAGCGGTAGAGATAACAATTAATGAAAACACGAGGTTCAAAGTGAGACTAGTAGATTGTGTAGGATATATGGTTAAAGGCGCACTGGGATACATGGAAGAGGATAAGCCACGTATGGTGTCTACTCCTTGGTATGATTATGAAATACCTTTTGAGGAAGCGGCAGAAATAGGAACAAAAAAAGTCATAAATGACCATTCTACAATAGGATTAGTGATGACCACTGATGGAAGCATAACTGACATACCGCGAGAAAATTATGTAGCAGCAGAAGAAAGGGTAGTAAAAGAATTAAAAGTACTGAATAAACCTTTTATAATAGTGCTAAATACAACTGATCCTCAAAGTCCCGAAACAATTAATTTAGCAAAAGAATTAGAGAAAAAATACGATGTACCTGTTGTTGTTTTAAATGTACTTAAAATGGAAATACCAGACATTCGTGCAATTTTGGAAAAAGTCTTATTTGAATTTCCCATACGAGAGATTGCAATTGATTTGCCTAAATGGGTAGATGCTCTTGATAAAAGTCATTGGCTTAAGCAAAATATAATGGAAACAGTAAAAGAAAACATAAAAGATTTGTTTAGATTAAGAGATATACCTAAGTTAGTTGGTGGTCTTAAAGCAAATGAAAACTTTTCTGAGGTGTTTATAAAGAAGATAACTCCAGGTGAAGGCTGTGCAAATGTTGAAATAAAAACCCAGGAAGGCTTATTCTTTAAGATATTAAGTGATGAAAGCGGACTTGAAATTCAGGGTGATAAAGAATTAATGGCAATGATGAGAGAATTGGCTTATGCAAAAAGACAGTATGATAGAGTTAAAGACGCCTTTTTACAAGCTGAAAAAACAGGTGTAGGAGTAGTACCTGCAAGCCTTGATGACATGAAGTTTGAAAAACCCGAAATAGTAAGGCAAGGCGGGAGATTTGCGGTAAGGCTTAAAGCTTCTGCACCGTCATATCACATATTTAGAACTGATATTACAGCAGAAGTATCGCCAGTTGTAGGAACAGAAAAGCAAAGTGAAGATTTTGTAAAATATTTGACAGAACAGTTTGAGAGCGATCCAGAAAAAATTTGGGAATCCAACATTTTTGGCAAGACCTTGAGTGACCTTGTAAAAGAGGGAATGCAAAACAAGATTGGCGCTATTCCCGAAAACTTAAGTCATAAACTGAGAGATACATTAGAAAGAGTTGTAAATGACAGCGGAGGCGGAATAATCTTTATAATCATTTAACTATTGATTTTTTCTTTTATCTCGTTTATAATAAAAGCTGAACATAGTTTTTTTCTGGGTGTGGCGCAGCTGGTAGCGCGCCAGAATGGGGTTCTGGAGGCCGGGGGTTCAAGTCCCCCCACTCAGACCAGTGAAATTGTAACCGCAAGGCTTTGCGGTTTTCTTTTTTTAGAAATAATACAATTAGAAATCGAAATTTGCAAACATTTTGCAAACATGTCTTTTATATCTTTTCTAACCTGTAGGGGTATCAATTGCTTAAATGGTTTCTTTTTGAATGTCGAGTATTACATGGGAGTAGGTATCCAGCGTGATGTCACTGCTTGTATGCCTTAACCTTTCAGAAAAATAGCATCAACACTACAATATCTTGATACTATCAACTGGTAAAGATAATATATGCAAAATTTTATAAACTGTGGTAATATTGGATTAAAGGATTTTGCATACTTTTGCCAATGAATAGAATTAACTTAAAGGAGGCCAAAAAATGAAAGAAATAAGTAGTGCGCATCTTGTTAAATCTGAAGATCTAAACCATCACGGAACACTTTTTGCTGGAAGAATAGCTGAATGGTTTGTAGAAGCCTGTTTTATAGCTGCCTGTGACCTTATAAAAAAGCCTGAAAACATTGTTTGCCTAAAAATACATGGCCTTGAATTTAGAAAGAGTGCGATGAAAGGAGATATTATAAAAATAAAATCTCGTGTAGTTTTAACTGGAAGGTCTAGTTTAAAAACTTATGCTAAAATATATAAAAATGATGAAGTTGAGCCTATATTAGAAGGCTTTGCTACTTTTGTTCATGTAGATGAGAATGGAAGGCCAGCGCCGCATAATGTTACCTTACCTGAGCCTGAAAGTGAAGAAGAGAGAATACTTAGGGAAAGGGCAAAACAAATTATCTAGGAGGGATGCTTATGCTCAGTCATATGGTGGTGATGTTATGAAAATTCTCATAGCTCCCGATAAATTCAAAGGAAGTTTATCTGCATTTGAGGTTGCAAATAACATAGAAAAAGGAATTTTAAAGGTTTTCCCAAAAGCCGTTATCGAGAAAGTCCCTATGGCAGATGGTGGCGAAGGGACTGTTGAATCATTAGTTGATGCAACTGGAGGAAAAATAATAAAGACAAATGTAAAGGATCCTCTATTTAGAGATATTGAAAGCTTTTATGGAATATTAGGTGATGGCAAAACAGCAGTTATAGAAATGGCTGCTGCCTCAGGACTTTATCTTTTGAAGGATTATGAGAGAAACCCCATGATTACAACAACATATGGAACCGGTCAGCTTATAAAACACGCTTTAGATAAAGGCTGTAGGAAATTTATTATAGCAATAGGTGGAAGCGCAACAAACGATGGTGGTACTGGTATGGCAACAGCGTTAGGAGTTAAATTTTATGATAAAGATGGTAGAGAAATAGGTCTTGGAGGAGGAGAACTTTCCAAAATTTACTCAATAGATATTTCAAATCTTGATGAGAGACTAAAGGAATGTGAGTTTATCGTAGCTTGCGACGTAGCAAATCCTTTAATTGGAGAAAATGGCGCATCAAGAGTTTACGGTCCCCAAAAGGGCGCTACAAAAGAGATGGTAGAAGTTTTAGATAAAAACCTTGAACATTATGGTGAACTTTTAGAAAAGTATTTTAATAAAAAAATAATAGATGTAGAAGGTTCAGGTGCTGCAGGTGGCTTAGCCGCAGGACTTATGGCATTTTTAAATGCGCAGTTAAAAAGTGGTATAGAAATAATTATTGAGACATTAAAACTTGAAGAAAAAATAAAAGAAGCTGATATAGTAATTTCCGGTGAGGGAAAAATAGATTTCCAAACAGCGTTTGGGAAAACAATTTCAGGAATAGCTAAATTGTGCAAAAAGTATAATAAACCACTTATTGTAATAGCGGGAACAGTTGAAGATATAGAAAAACTTTATGAGATTGGAGTTAGCAGCATTTTTTCAACTATGGAAAAACCAATGTCTCTTGAAGATGCCATAAAAAACGCACCAACATTGTTAGAAAAATCCACTGAGAGAATTTTTAGGTTAATCAAAGCCCTAAAGGCTTAAAAAGTTGAAAAAAGGAGAGGTGGACTTCTCACCTCTCCTTTTTTCAACTTTTTAAGAAATGTAGAGATGGGAAGTGGCATAGTGCAAAAAATTTTATAATCATTAAAAAAATATTGAAAAGCGATAAATATTAATGATATAATATTCTATGTATTCAGATTTTACATATTGTATAACACTTTTAATGAAAGGATGAAAATAAATGAAAACCATAATAAACACCGACGCAGCCCCTAAAGCTATTGGACCATATTCGCAAGCTGTAATGATAGACAGCTTTTTGTACGCATCAGGACAAATAGCAATTGATCCTGCTACAGGAGAATTTGTAGAAGGAGGTATTGAAGCGCAGACGGAAAGGGTTTTAGAGAACATAAAAGCGATTTTAAAAGCTGCCGGAATGGACCTTAATAATGTTATAAAGACAACTGTATTTGTCACTAACATAGGGGATTTTGCAAAAATTAATGAGATTTATGGAAGGTATTTTAAAGATAATCCACCTGCCCGTTCTTTAGTTGAAGTAAAAAGTCTTCCTAAGGGTGCTCTTATAGAAATAGAAGTCGTTGCTCATAGATAAATTTTTCTCTTTTTTTAAAGAATTATTAAACGATTACAAGCTGGGGAAATAAAAATAGGAGGGTGTTTTTTTATGTATGATGATTTAACGAAAATGGCAGAACCTTATAAAATCAAAATGGTAGAGCCACTTAAGATAACAACTCGAGAAGAGCGCATAAAGCTTATTAAAGAGGCAGGATACAATCTCTTTCTGTTAAAGTCAGATGATGTATATATTGACCTTTTGACTGACAGTGGTACTTCTGCCATGAGTGATTACCAATGGGCTGGCATAATGCTGGGGGATGAATCCTATGCGGGAAGTAGAAATTATTTGCACCTTTGTAAAGTAGTTAAAGATATTTTTGGATACAACTACGTTGTTCCAACTCATCAAGGTCGCGGTGCTGAAAAGGTTTTATTTCCATTGTTAATTAAAAAAGGACAATATATATTGGGAAATATGCATTTTGATACTACAAAAGCTCACATAGAATTAGCAGAGGGCATTGCAGTAGACATGGTGATAAAAGAAGCAGAAGACACAGAAAATTATCATCCTTTTAAAGGTAATTTTGACCTCGAAGCTTTAGAAAATTTCATAAAAGACAAAAAGCCAGAAAATATAGCATTTATTTTGGCAACTGTTACTTGTAACAGTGCTGGTGGACAACCTGTTTCCATGGAGAACATCAAAGAAGTGCGGAGAATAGCGGATAAATACGGATTAAAGCTTTTCTTTGATGCGGCCAGATTTGCAGAAAACGCTTATTTTATAAAACAGAGAGAAAAGGGATATGAGAACAAATCTATTAAAGAAATAGTGAGAGAGATGTTTTCTTATGGAGATGGTTTTACAATGTCTGCGAAAAAAGATGCACTGGTAAATATTGGTGGAATTATTGCCATAAAAGATGATGAAGAACTTTTCACCAATGTCAAGACAATGCTCATTCCTATGGAAGGGTTTGTAACATACGGTGGCCTTGCTGGTAGAGATATGGAAGCTATGGCAAGAGGGCTTGAAGAAGTCCTAGATGAAAATTATTTAGCATGGCGAATTAATCAGGTAAAGTATTTGGGTGGCAAACTAAGAGATGCAGGGATACCGATTCAATACCCAACAGGAGGACATGCTGTTTTCATAGATGGCAAAAAGTTTTTGCCTCATGTACCCCAAGAACAATTTCCTTCCCATGCAATTTGCGTAGAGCTTTATATAGAAGCTGGTATTCGTGCAGTAGAAGTAGGAGCATTGCTTGCTGGCCGTGACCCTGTTACTAAAAAAGAGATACTTCCAAAATTAGATTTTGTGCGCCTTACAATTCCAAGGAGAGTTTACACTAACAGCCATATGGATGTTATAGCAGAAGCTGTAAAAAGAGTTTATGCAAGAAGAGATAAAATAAAAGGATATAGATTTACTTATGAGCCGCCAATATTAAGGCATTTTACTGCGAGATTAGAACCGGTAGAGTAAACATAAAGGAGATGGCATTTTGCCAATCTCCTTACAGACTGTAGACAAACTTTCGTAAAGGAGATATTTTGCATAAGGAGTGACTTGTTACAAAGCGATAACAAAACTTAGTAAGACCGAGGGTGGAGGCAGGGCCGAAGCCATGGATGGCGAAGGCGGGCACCTTAAGGCAAGGAGGCCGATTGTGCCCGGTACCCTGCCGGAGCCTGAAGGTCGAGCTTTAGTTTTGTCGCTTTGGAACATCGGAGTGACGATGCAAAATATCTCCTTTGAAGATTTTTTAACTTTGTCAACAAACTGAAAGGAGATGGCATTTTGCCAATCTCCTTAATTTGTCTATAAAAATATTGAAAACTGTGATAAAATGAATATATGCATAAATTTGTAGAAGGAAAATCGGCATTTATATAGAATATATTGATAAGGTGAGAGATGTGAAAAGGTTAGCTAAAATTATAGTTATATTATTGGTGATAGTTTACATAAGTAAAGTAGGGATAACGACTTTTGCAAACAAAAATGAAACTACAGTAGTGACTTATGGAAGTATTTCAATAGCCTTTAATGCCCAAGGATATGTTATAAAGAATGAAATGTTGATAAATGCTCCTTTCGATGGCAAAATAAAAAAACTTGTACAAAGTGGAGAAAAAATTCCGAAAGGTACTCCTATTGTGGAAGTTTATTCTGCCGATTTTGATGAAGAAAAACTACATCAATTAGAGGAGATAGATAGAAAACTAAAAAATCAGGATACTAATATACCTTTTTATTCAGATATTCAAAAATTAGACAACATAATAAAAAAAGAAGAGCAAAATTATCAAAATGCGATACAACAGGGTAGGCCTAATGCAGATAAAATACAAAAAAGGATTGAAGACTTAAAAGCCAAAAAAGAAGAAATTTTAAGTAAAGGGCCAATAATACTTCAAAAGATTGAAAGCTTAAAAGAGCAAAAGGAGTATTTAGAAAAATATGTAGAAAAAAATATGATTACTGTAAATTCACCAGAATCAGGAATTGTAAGTTACTATTTCGATGGCAGTGAGAATATTCTAAATGAAAGAAATATGTTCAATTTAAATCCGACACAGCTTGAAAATTTAAACTTTCAATCCAAAGAAATTAGCACAGAAGTAAAAGGAGATTACCCTTTTGTAAAAATAGTGGATAATTTGGAGTGGTATTTAGCGTTGGTTTTAAATGAAAAACAACAGGACTTATTAAAAGAAGATAGTAATGTGAAAATTTTGATTGATAATTATGGTGGTGAATTGCGGGGAAAAGTTATAAAAACCTACAAAGGTGACGATAAATTATATATAGGAATAATTGAGATGATAGATGAATATCCCGATTTTTATAAAACCTCTAAAATAGATGTTAAAATTAAAGTTAAAGAGTACAATGGACTTAAAATACCTCTTTCTTCTATTGTACAAAAAGAAGGAAAAGAAGGAGTTTTTGTAATAAAAAATGGCAAAGTTCCTACTTTTAAAGAAGTAGTAATAAAGGCTACAGATGGCAAATATGCGATTGTAGAAAGCGTTGATAAAACATCTGGGTTAAAAGCGTATGACGAAATAGCGGTAAATGGAGAGGATTACTTGAGCAAATAAGGGGGGATAAATACGACTATATGTGAAAATATAAGAAAGATAAAAGAAAACATAAAAGAGCATGCATTAAAGGTAAATAGAAATCCGGAGGAAATATTAATTGTGGCAGCTACTAAAACTTTCGGTGTTGAAACTATAAAAGAGGCTATTGCTTGTGGAATAACTGACATAGGTGAGAATAAGGTTCAAGAGTTAAATGAAAAGTATCCTTATTTAAAAAATGAGGTAGAATTTCACTTTATAGGACATTTACAGACAAACAAAGTGAAATACATTATTGACAAAGTTAAGTTGATACATTCTTTAGATAGTATCAAACTGGCAGAAGAAATAGACAAAAGGGCTAAACAAAAAAGTCTCATAATAGATTGTTTGGTGGAAATCAATATTGGTGGAGAGGAAAGTAAATATGGAATTCCTCCTGAAGAAATGCATAATTTTGTTAAAGAAATGGGAAAATATGATAATATAAGAATTAGAGGGCTTATGACAATAGCTCCTTACCTTCCACCAGAAGAGGTAAGACCCTATTTTAGGAAGATGAAAAAGCTATTTGAAGAGCTAAAAGAAATTAAGCAACATAATGTACAAGTAGAATTTTTGTCAATGGGCATGTCCAATGACTATTGGGTAGCAGTTGAAGAAGGGGCGAATATTGTTAGAATTGGCACTTCTATTTTTGGGCAAAGACAATATAATGTGGAGGGATAATTAATGTCTTCAAAAGTGATTGATAAATTAATGAGTTTCTTTGGTATCGATGAGCCAGAAGAAGAGAAAGAAGAAGTAGACTCTTTACAACCTGTTATACCTTACGATAGAAAGCCTAAAATTGTCAATATTCATACACAGCCCCAAGTAAAAGTTTTGATTTTAAAGCCAGAAAAGTTTGAACAAGTAATGAATATATGTAATGAGTTAAAAAATAAAAAACCGGTGATTGTTGATTTACAAAAGATGGATAAAAATGAAGCTCAAAGATTAGTGGATTTTTTAAGCGGTGCAGCCTATGCTCTTAATGGAGAGATAAAGAAGATATCTGGCTATATATTTTTAATTGCACCTGAGAATTTTGATATTACAGGGGATATAAAAGATGAAGTAAATTCTTTATACCATCTAAATTGATAAGGAGGAAATGATTTTGCCTGTAAATTTTGCAATTTTAACAGCATTAGATTATTTTTTTGAAGTTATAAATTGGCTTATATTGATAAGGGTTATTTTATCTTTGCTACGAATGGAAAATATGTCAAATCCACTTTCTCGCTTTGTGATCGTAACGACAGAACCAATACTTGAGCCTTTTAGGGCATTACAATTTAGGTCTTCTATTGGAAGAAATTTAATGATAGATTTTTCGCCAGTTTTGGCGATTTTGGTGATTCAGTATTTAGTTCGTCCTTTAGTTTTTAAATTAGTATTATTACTGATGAGGTATATATGATGGACAAAGAATTTACTGTATCCCGATTTGAAGACATAATTAAGGGCGTTTTAAAATCTAAAAGAGTAAAATATACAGACTTTTTAAGCCTCTCTGAACAAAAAATTTTTGAAAAAACTATATTAAAGTATCGACAGCAAGATATAAACTATAATCTAGATGGGGGATATCCTTTAGCAGAAAGAAAGATAGCAATTATTTACCCCGATTTTTTACAGCCGGAAGATACCCCTATTTGCGCTGTAAGAATTGAAGGTGATTTTTCTAAGATATCTCATAGAGATGTGTTGGGTTCACTTTTAGGGTTGGGGATAAAAAGACAAAAAATAGGCGATATAATTGTAAAAGAGGATAAATGTGACATATTGTTACATAAAGATGTGGAAAGTTATGTACTTATGAACCTTTTTAAAGTCGGGAAAGAGAAGGTAAGAGTTAATTCAATTGACTTGAAAAATGTCTTGGAACCTGAAATAAAGTACAAGGACATTTTTTCTACCGTAGCCTCACTACGGGTTGACAGTGTAGCAGCTGCAGGTTTTGGCATATCAAGGACGAAGGCTTCAGAATTTATAAAGTCCGGTCTTCTTCAAATAAATTGGGAGTATACAGAAGACCCTTCTTCAGAAGTAAAAGAGGAGGATGTAATTTCTTTACGTGGTTTTGGAAGAATTAAATTAGAAGAAGTGAGAGGTAATACAAAAAAAGGTCGCGTTTCTGTACATATTCTAAGGTTTATATAATGTTACAAAAGAAAAGGAGGTAATATTATGCTGACGCCTATGGATATACATAATAAAGAATTTAGGCGGTCTTTTAGGGGTTATAATGAAGAGGAAGTGGACGAGTTTTTGGATAAAATTATGGAAGACTATGAAATGTTATACAAAGAAAATGCGGAGTTAAAAGACAGAATTAATATAATGAATGAAAAACTTCAAAGCTACATAAATATGGAGAATACTTTAAACAATACTTTGATTGTTGCTCAAAATACTGCAGAGGAATTGAAAAGAAATGCAGAAAAAGAAGCTCAACTTATCATACAAAATGCACAACAAAATGCAGAAAAAATATTAGAGAAGGCAAATCAAGAAGTTGTGAGAATAAGAATGGAGTTAGAAAGATATCGCAAGCAATTAAATGTTTTTAAAGCGAAATTTAAATCTCTTTTAGAAGCCCAGTTGGAATCAATACTTTCAATAGATGAGAAAGAATTGATTCCAGATGAGGATGAGGAGAAGGATGCAGAATAGATTAGGGGTTGTTGGAATATTGATTCAAAATAGAGAAAATGTGGCGGATAGGGTAAATCACATATTGAGTGAGTACGGCCACATTATTGTAGGAAGAATGGGTATACCCTATAAAGATAGGGGAGTATCGGTTATCGCTTTAATAGTTGATGGTACAACGGATGAAATAGGGGCTCTTACTGGTAAACTTGGTAGTCTTCCTGGGGTAAAAGTGAAATCTGCTCTGACTGCATGAGATATGCATACTATTGACGAAAAACTTGTGGTATTATATAATTGTGTAAAAAATATTGTTAAAAGCTATGATGAGGACGAGTAAGTAGAAGCAACTTCCAGAGAGTTGGCGGTAGGTGCGAGCCAATAAGTTCGTTTCTACTGAAAATCACCTCGGAGCTGCAGGCTGAAATAGGAGTAAGCTGTGCCGGGTTTCCCGTTATCTTAAATTGAGAGATTAAGGCAAAGTTTTTCTTTGTCTTAATAAGTAGGGTGGTACCGCGAACTTCTCGTCCCTGACGAGAAGTTTTATTTTTAGTTTGAAAGATAATATTTGAAGAGGAGGTAATGTTCAGTGGATTACAACAAGACACTTAATTTACCGAGGACAGATTTTCCTATGAAGGCTAATTTGCCAACACGAGAGCCAGAGATATTAAAAAGATGGGAAGAAATGGATATTTATCATAAAACATTGGGGAAAAATAAAGGCAAGGAAAAATATATTTTACACGATGGGCCGCCTTATGCTAATGGAGATATACACATTGGAACTGCTATGAATAAGGTATTAAAAGACATTATAGTGAAATACAAAACAATGAGGGGTTATGATGCTCCTTATGTGCCAGGTTGGGATACACACGGTCTTCCTATTGAACAGCAAGCCATAAAAACTTTAGGTATAAAAAGGCATGAAGTAAGTCCTACAGAATTTAGAAAAGTGTGTAGGGATTTTGCTTTTTCTCAGATTGAAAAGCAAAAAGCTCAATTCAAAAGATTGGGAGTAAGGGGAGATTGGGATAATCCTTATCTTACCTTGAATCCGGAGTATGAAGCTAAACAGATAGAAGTATTTGGTGAAATGGCTAAAAAAGGCTATATCTATAAAGGTCTAAAGCCTGTATATTGGTGCCCCAGCTGTGAGACTGCTTTGGCAGAAGCAGAAATTGAATACTTTGATGAAACCTCTGATTCTATTTATGTAAAATTTAGAGTTAAAGATGATTTAGGGAAATTCAAGGGAATTGTTGAGAATCTTAATAATGTGTATTTTATAATATGGACAACTACTACATGGACTATTCCAGCTAACCTTGCAATTGCTTTAAATCCAGAGTTTGATTATGCGCTTGCAAAGTTTGGAGACGAAGTATATATAATGGCAAAAGATATGTTAGATACTGCAAAGAAAGAAGCTAACCTTTCAGATTATGAAATACTTGCTGTATTTAAAGGAAAAGATTTGGAGGGCATGAAGGCTACCCATCCTTTATATGACAGAGATTCTTTAATAATCTTGGGTGAACATGTAACTTTAGAAGCTGGTACTGGATGTGTTCATACTGCTCCCGGCCACGGTGAAGAAGATTTTTTAGTTGGGCAAGAATATGGTCTTGATGCTTTAAATCCAATAGATGATAAGGGATATTTTACAGATAAAGCGCCAGGATATGCTGGTCTGTATTATGAAGAGGCTAACAAGGTCATAAAGGAAGACTTGAAAAAAGCTAATGCGTTAGTAGCAGAAACCCGTATTACTCACTCATATCCTCACTGTTGGAGATGTAAAAGTCCAATAATATTTAGGGCGACAGAACAGTGGTTTGCTTCTGTGGAAGGATTTAGAGAAGAGGCACTAAAAGCTATTAAAGAAGTTAATTGGTATCCTTCATGGGGCGAAGAGCGCATAACTAACATGGTAAGAGATAGACGAGACTGGTGTATTTCAAGGCAAAGGGTATGGGGTGTGCCAATTCCTATATTCTACTGTGAAAAGTGTGGGAAACCGCTTATAAACGATGATACAATAAATGCAGTTAAAGAGATCTTCAGGCAAAAGGGTTCAGATGCATGGTTTGAAATGTCAGCTGAAGAGATATTGCCAAAAGGGATTACTTGCGAATGCGGTTCTACAAAGTTTAGGAAAGAGACAGATATAATGGATGTGTGGTTTGATTCAGGCTCCAGCCATGCAGCTGTGCTGCAAACTCATCCTGACCTAAAGTGGCCTGCAGAGCTTTATTTAGAAGGTTCAGACCAACACAGAGGATGGTTCCAGTCTTCTCTTTTGACATCTGTGGCAACACGTGGAAAAGCACCTTATAGAAACGTATTGACCCACGGATTTGTTGTAGACGGTGAAGGAAGGAAAATGTCAAAATCTTTAGGGAATGGTATTGACCCAGCAGACGTTATAAAAGAATATGGAGCGGATATTTTGAGGCTTTGGGCTGTTTCTGCTGACTTTACTTCAGATATGAGAATTTCACAAGAGATTTTAAAACAGATGACAGAAGCGTACAGAAAAATACGTAACACTAGTAAGTTCTTGTTAAGCAATCTTTATGACTTTGACCCTGATAAGGATATGCTCCATTACGAAGAGCTTTTAGAGATAGATAAATGGGCTTTATTTAGGCTTAACAGAGTAGTTGAAGAGCTTACAGAGGCTTTTGATAAATATGAGTATTACGATTTTCTCCATCTGGTTCATACCTTCTGTGTAGTAGATATGAGTAGCCTTTACCTGGACATTTTAAAAGACAGATTGTACACTTATCCTGCTACTTCTAAAGAGAGAAGAGCGGCTCAAACGACACTTTACATTATTTTAGACACTCTTGTAAGGTTGATAGCACCAGTGCTTACATTTACTTCAGAAGAAATATGGTCATATATGAAGCACGACAGTCAAAATAATTTTGAAAGTGTTCAGTTAGCTGATTGGCCAAAGGTCCAAGAAAAATACAATAATCCTTATATAATAGAAAAATGGGAAAAACTTTTTGACATAAGAAAAGATATTTCTAAAGCTCTTGAAATAGCGAGAACTGACAAAAAGATAGGTCATTCTTTAGAGGCACAAGTGGATATATATCCATCTCAAGAGCTTTATGATTTCTTTAAAGGCTTTAATGACCTCGAATATGTGTTCATAGTTTCAAAAATGGTACTTCACCAACCAGAAGAACCTGTTCCTCAAAATGCTTATGAAAGTGAAGATTATAATTTGAAGATTGTGGTAAGCCATGCACCTGGGGAAAAATGCGAACGCTGCTGGATGTACAGTGAAACAGTAGGAACTATAAAAGAGCATCCAACTATTTGTGCAAGATGTGCTTCTCACATTGAGCAGCAAACACAAGTTTAAAAAGGGGATTTTTCCCCTTTTTAAACATTATTTTGAGGAGGGATATTATGAATTTGCTTATAAAAAATGTAGCTTTGCTATCTATGAAAGAAGAACAGCCACTTATGGAAAACACCAATATCTATATTGAAGGTGACACGATAACTTACATAGGAGAAATTAATCCGGATATAAAAGTTGACAGAGTCATAGATGGAACAAAAAAAATTGCAATGCCGGGTCTTATAAATGCTCATACTCATTTGGGAATGTCTTTATTTAGGAATTATGCAGATGATGTGCCGTTATTTGATTGGTTGAGCAAACATATCTGGCCCGTTGAATCTAAACTTTCAGCAGAAGACGTTTACTGGGGTTCTTTATTGAGTATGATAGAGATGATTTATTCTGGTACTACTACTTTTTGCGATATGTATTTTTTTATGGATGAAGTAGCTAAAGCAACAGAAGAAGTAGGGATAAGAGGAGTGTTGACAAGGGGTATTATAGAAGAAAGTGACGCTGAAATAAATAAGGAAAAGTTAAGAGATACGCGAAAACTTTATAATACCTGGCATAATAAAGCGGAGGGAAGAATCAAAGTAATGGTGGGTCCTCATGCACCTTATACCTGTAGCTCCTCTTATTTAAAGGAAGTAGTAGAGTTAGCTAAGGAGTTAAATACAGGAATTCATATTCATGTATCAGAAACAAAAAAAGAAGTAGAAGAAAGTTTACAAAAGCATGGAAAATCTCCTGTGAAACATTTAAAGGACATAGGAGTGTTTGATGTTCCAACTATAGCAGCTCATTGTGTTCATATAAGCGATGAAGACATTGAAATATTAAAGGAAATGAAGGTATCACCAGTTTACAATCCTACCAGTAATGCCAAGTTAGCCAGTGGTTTTGCTCCAGTGGATCAAATGCTAAAAAAAGGAATAAACGTAGCTTTGGGGACAGATGGCCCAGCCAGTAACAATAACTTAAACATGTTTGAAGAGGTTCATTTTGCTGCCACTATTAATAAGGCGTTAAATTACGATGCTCTTGCTGTACCGGCATTGGAAGCTCTAAAAATGGCGACAATCAATGGCGCTAAAGCTTTATTGTGGGATAAAGAGATAGGTTCCATCGAAGTGGGAAAAAAAGCGGATATAGTGATTATTGATATTGACAAGCCGCATTTTTATCCACACCACAACTTAATTTCTGCTTTAGCTTATACTGCTCAAGCATCAGATGTGGATACAGTGATAATAAATGGCAAAATAATAATGGAAAATAGAGAAATAAAAACCGCAGATGTGGAAAAAGTAATGTATAATGTTGGGAAAAGGGCGAAGGAGTTAATAGGGAAAAAATAACATGGAAAAGGTATTCTGCTAAGGCAGGATACCTAAATTTTTGTAAGTTGACACTTTGTTTGCATTATTATATGATGGCTTTAGTAGAAGTTGTAAAATCATTTACACTAGAGCACATATTAAAAATGGGGTGATAAAAGTGCTATTAAAATCAGAAAGAGAACAAATAGTAGATTATGGCAAAAAACTTATAAATTCTAATCTTACAAGAGGTACAGGAGGGAATTTAAGCATTTACAATAAGGAAAAAGGATTGATGGCTATAACTCCTTCAGGAATGAATTATTTTGAAATTAAGCCTGAGGATGTAGTAGTAATGGACTTAAATGGTAATGTAATAGAAGGTAATAGGACTCCTTCTTCAGAGTATGAGATGCACAGAATTTTTTACGCTAACAGACAAGACATAAACGCTATTATACACACTCATCCAGTATATTCTACAACTCTTTCCTGTCTACATTGGGACCTTCCACCAGTTCATTACCTTGTGGCTTTAGCAGGACCAAATGTCAGATGTGCTAAATATGCAACTTTTGGTACAAAAGAATTGGCAGAAAACGCTTTTGAGGCTATGAAGGATAGAAAAGCTGTGCTATTAGCCAATCACGGACTTTTGGTAGGAGCTGAAGATTTGCCTAATGCTTTTAATATAAGTATTCAAATTGAGTACGTGGCAGAATTATATTACAGGTCAAAATCTATAGGAGAACCAGTTATTCTTCCAGAAGATGAAATGAGGTTAATGTTAGAAAAGTTTAAAACTTATGGGCAGGTAAAAAAATAATAAAGAGGTGAAAAAAGTGGGAGAGATTAAAACTATAGAGTTTAAAGATGGAGTTTTATATTTAATTGACCAAAGAAAATTGCCCAATAGTTATGAGATTTTTGAGTGCAGAACTTATAAAGACGTAAATTTTGCTATAAAAGACATGGTGGTAAGGGGGGCACCGGCAATTGGAGCTGCAGCAGCTTATGGGATGGTATTGGCTGCCAAAGAATTTATTAATGAGGAAAAAGAAAGTTTCTTCAAAAAAATGGAGGAAGCTTTAGAAATTCTCTCAAAATCAAGACCTACTGCTGTAAACCTTATGTGGGCAATAAATAGAATGAAAAAAGTTATTGAGAATAATAAAGAGCTAGAACTACAAGACCTATATGAGCTATTAAAAAAAGAAGCAGATGATATTTACTACGAAGATATAGAAACCAACAAAAATATGGCTAAATTTGGGAATGAGATAATTAAAGAAAATGCAGTTATTTTGACCCATTGCAATACGGGAGCCCTTGCAACCGTAGGGTATGGAACTGCTTTAGGAGTTATTAGAGAAGCCCATTACAGTGGGAAAAATATTTTTGTATATGCTGATGAGACAAGGCCTAGGCTTCAAGGCGCAAAATTGACAGCATGGGAATTAGTACAAGAAGGAATTCCTGCAAAGTTAATTGCTGATGGTGTTGCTGCTACTTTGATAAGAGATGGGAAAATAGATGTAATATTAGTAGGAGCCGATAGAATTGCTTTAAATGGGGATACTGCCAATAAAATTGGAACTTTTATGCTCTCTGCTATTGCAAAGATATACCACGTTCCTTTTTATGTGGTAGCTCCTACCAGCACAATTGATTTTAACATTGAGACAGGAAAAGAGATAGTTATAGAGGAAAGAAGTCCTGAAGAGGTAACTCATATAAATGGCGTAAGAATTGCACCTGAAGGAATAGAAGTGTACAATCCAGCCTTTGATGTGACTCCTCATGAAAATATAACAGGAATAATTACAGAAAAAGGAATAATTAGACCTCCTTTCAGGGAAAACATATTAAAGCTAAAGTGAAGGATACCCGGATTAATTTTGATTATTTGCATATAAATACAAAAGACAGAGGGGGTACATTTTTAATGGAAAAGGCGATCATTGGTGGTACTGGATTTTACGAAATAGGACAAAAGGTGTCAAAAAAATTGGTAGAGACAAAATATGGAGAAGTGGAAATTGATATTGTGACTATTGAGGGGGAGGAAATTGGTTTTTTGCCCCGACATGGGAAAGGTCATGCAGTTCCACCTCATCTCGTAAATTATAGGGCAAATATTATGGCATTGAAACAAATGGGAGTAAAATATGTGTATGCAACAGCTGCAGTTGGTTCTTTTAATGAAAATTATGAGCCAGGTGATGTTGTAATACTTAAAGATTTTTTAGATTTTACTAAATCGAGACCATTGACCTTTTTTGAAGGGGAAGATGGAGTGGTAAGACATGTAGATATGAGTGACCCTTATTGCAGCAATTTAAGGGCAAAATTTTACAATGCTGCTAAAAAAGAAGACTTATTGATAAAAGGAGATGCAGTTTATGTGTGCACTGAAGGTCCACGATTTGAAACTGCACAAGAGATAAGAATGTATAAAAATTTAGGTGCCGATGTAGTTGGGATGACTAATGTTCCAGAAGTAGTTTTAGCGAAAGAATTAGGAATGTGCTATGCTGCGATGGGGATAGTTTCAAATTGGGCTACAGGAATGAAGGGCAGTATAACATTACATGAAATAAAAGATACCTTAGAATTGAACAAAGAAAAAGTGATAAAAACGTTTATAAGAGTTTTTTTAGAAGAAAAATTAGACCAAGAGCATTGTAATTGCAGTAAAGCAGTAATTGAATTATGATTAGATGTGATTAAATTATAGGAGGAACTACTATGGGAGTAAATAAAAACTATCGGTTTGACACAAAAGCAATTCATGGAACTGAGTTTAAGAAGAACCCTGAAAATGCTTTGAATCCTCCAATTTTTCAGACGACTACTTTTGTTTTTGATGACCTCGAACATGTTGAAAAGGTGATGTCTTTTCAATCTCAAGACTATGTTTATACAAGAGGTAATAATCCGACCTTAAGATTATTTGAAAACAGATTAGCGGAGTTGGAATATGGCAAAGGGGCAGTAGCTTTTTCTTCCGGGATGGCTGCTATTAGTTCAGTTTTATTTTCTCTTTTAAAACCCAAAGATACTGTAATAGTTCATAAGACTCTTTATGGTTCAACTTATAACGTAGTGACAAATATACTGCCTAAATATGGAGTAAATTATAAAATAGTGGACCTTACAGATATAAGCGAATTAGAAAAAAGTGTAGATGACTCCGCAAAAGTTGTGTATTTTGAGACTCCTTCTAATC
The DNA here is from genome assembly GCF_900129115.1 of Thermoanaerobacter uzonensis DSM 18761. Lineage (NCBI taxonomy): Bacteria > Bacillati > Bacillota > Clostridia > Thermoanaerobacterales > Thermoanaerobacteraceae > Thermoanaerobacter > Thermoanaerobacter uzonensis. Next base: position 165,471 of record NZ_FQUR01000010.1, read on the forward strand.
CAAATTTATCTATTATAGATATTGAAGAGGTTGCAAGGGTATGCCATAAAAAAGATATTAAAATTGTTGTTGATAATACTTTTGCTACCCCCTATTTTCAAAATCCTCTTCTATTGGGAGCCGATGTAGTTGTTCATAGTGCTACTAAATATATAGGAGGTCACGGTGACGCACTTGGAGGAGTTGCAGTTTCACAAGATGAAAAGTATATACATTATTTAAAATTTGATTATATGTGTGAATTTGGTGGGGTAATGAGTCCTTTCAATGCTTGGTTGATGTTGAGAGGCATAAAGACTTTAGGCTTAAGAATGAGGCAACATGAAAAAAATGCAATAGAGGTAGCAAATTTTTTAAATTCGCATCCTAAAGTAAAAAACGTTATGTATCCTGGTCTTAAAAGTTTTAAAGGTTATGAAATAGCGAAAAAACAAATGAGAGGATTCGGAGCTATCATAAGTTTTGAAATAGAGGGAGGAACCAAAAATTTAGAGAAGTTTATAAGTAATTTAAGATTGTGTCAGTTAGCGGTAAGCTTAGGAGATACAGAAACATTAGTGGAAGTACCTTCCCTTATGACTCACAGAGGGTATCCAAAAGAAAAGCTTGAGGAGTCCGGCTTCACAGAAAGTATGGTGAGAATATCAGTAGGGCTTGAGGATTACAATGATATAATAGAGGATTTGGATCAAGCTCTTAAACAAATTTAAAAAGGTTTTGAGGTGATAAAGTGCCAGTTGTCAATTTAAGCCTGCAAGTATTGACTTGCATAAAAATATCTTGACAAATAATTTAATGCGTTATAGAATTAAAATAACACAATATAAATATGTATGAAAACCAATGACCGGGAAGAGTAGATATCAGCGTTTAGTCAAAGCGAGCTCGGGAGGGTGAAAGCCGAGTACTGTAGCTGATATTGAATGGGCCCGCGAGGTGAGATGCGAACTTTTAAGTAGCAGTATCCGGTGGTCTACCGTTAAAAAGACAGGGTATCGAGGAATCTCCGTACCCGAAAGAGTGGTCCTGTGTGAAAAAGGTGGCACAAGCGAGCATTTCGCCCTTTTGGTGAAATGCTTTTTTTAGTAATACAGGACAAATTGGGTGGCACCGCGAGTCACTTCGCCCCAATGGGCGGGGTGACTTTTTTTAATTTTCAGGAGGTGATAAAGTGGTAAACATTTCTAAAGAAGATTTTTGCGAACACAAAAAAAGAGGATATGTCTTCCCGGTCTATGCAGAAATAAACGGAGATGAATTGACGCCAATAAACATTTTTTATAGTCTTGAAGGCAAAAACAAATTTTTACTGGAAAGTGCAAATGGAGGTACTAACTGGGGGAGATATTCCTTTATAGGAAAAGACCCATATTTATCAATTCTAAGTTACAACAGAGATATAAAAATTATCACAGACAGAGAAGAGCATAGAAAAGGTATGGCCTTTGAAGAGATAAAAAATGTTTTACAGGTTAATTATAATCCTTTAGGACTTGATATTCCTTTTGTAGGGGGGGCTGTGGGTTATGTATCTTACGATACGATAAGGCTTTATGAAAGACTGCTGGATAAAAACCCTGATGAAATAAATATACCGGATGTATACTTTATGTTTTATAAAAGTTTTATTTGCTATGACCACTTTAAACACAGAATCTATGTTGTTTATAATGTGTATCCTGAGGAAGACGTAGAATATGAAGAAGTTTTGCAAAAAATTAATGAACTTTTGCAAGAGGTAAAATCAAATGCTCCTCAATTTCATGACCTTCCATCGCAACAAGAAAAGGAAATTTATTACAATTTTACAAAAGAAGAGTTTTGTAAAATTGTTGAAAAAGCAAAAGAATACATCGAAAAAGGAGACATATTCCAAGTAGTGTTGTCTCAAAGGTTAAAAGCAGCAGTAAGCTCCCACCCTTTCGAGATATACAGAAGATTAAGGTCAAAAAATCCATCTCCATATCTTTTTTACATCGATTTTGGTGATTTTCAGCTTCTTGGTTCTTCACCTGAAAGCCTTGTAAGTGTTTTTGGAGACAAAGTGACTACAAATCCAATAGCGGGTACAAGGCGAAGAGGAAAAGATGAAGAAGAAGATTTAAGACTTAAAGAGGAACTTTTAAAAGATGAAAAGGAAAGGGCAGAGCATGTGATGCTAGTTGACCTTGGAAGAAATGACATAGGAAAAGTTAGTGAATTTGGAAGTGTAAAAATAGAGCGTTTTATGGAAGTAGATTTTTACTCTCATGTAATGCACATTGTATCGACTGTTTCAGGAAAGCTAAAAAGAGGACTTACGGCTTTTGATGCTCTTATAGCTTGTCTTCCTGCAGGTACAGTTTCTGGGGCACCAAAAATAAGGGCGATGGAAATAATAGACGAACTTGAAAATGTGAGAAGGTCTTTTTACGCAGGAGCTGTTGGTTATTTTTCCTACAATGGCAATATGGATATGTGCATAGCAATAAGGACTATTCTCTTCAAGGAAGGTTATGCTTACCTTCAAGCGGGAGCAGGTATTGTATATGATTCAATTCCTGAAATGGAATATTACGAAACTTTAAATAAGGCAATGGCTCTTAAGGAGGTTCTTTGATGATTCTGATTATAGATAATTACGATTCCTTTACCTATAATCTTTATCAATATGTGGGAGAAATGCACAAAGAAATATTTGTAATAAGAAATGATGAAGTGGCTGTTAAAGACATTGAAAAACTGAATCCCGAAAAAATTATATTATCACCTGGACCGGGAAGGCCTGAAAATGCAGGCATATGCGTTGATGTCATTAAAAGTTTAGGGGACAAAATTCCAATATTAGGAATATGTCTTGGCCACCAAGCGATTGGATATGCATATGGTGCAAAAATTGTGAAAGCAGATAAGATAATGCATGGCAAAACTTCTCTCGTATTTCACGAAGGTGAAAAAATATTTAAAGATATTAAGAATCCCATAGAGGCAATGAGATATCATTCTCTTGTTATTGACAGACAAACCCTTCCAAGAGATTTAGAAATTACAGCCTATACAGAGGAAGGAGTGATTATGGGAGTAAGGCATAAAATGTACCCTGTATATGGTTTACAGTTTCATCCAGAGTCTATCTTGACAGAGCAGGGGAAAGAAATTTTAAGAAATTTTTTGGAGGTGGGATACCATGTTACAAGAAGCTATTAAAAAAATTGTTTTAAAGGAAAGTCTTGAAGAAAAAGAAGCTTATGCTGTTATGAATGAAATTATGAGTGGTAATGCAACTCCTTCTTTAATAGGGGGCATATTAATAGGACTACGATTAAAAGGTGAAAGCGTGGAAGAAATAACAGGTTTCGCGAAGGCAATGAGAGACAATGCAATAAAAGTAGAACTTGCCTCTAACTATGTGATAGATACTTGTGGGACAGGAGGTGACGGTGGAAAGACATTCAATATTTCAACGGCAGTTGCTATAATTGCTTCAACTGCGGGTGTAAAAGTTGCAAAACATGGCAACAGAGCTGTTTCGAGCAGGAGCGGCAGTGCTGATGTTTTGAGGGAATTGGGATTTGACATTGAGGCAGAACCACAAAAGACAAAAAAATTAATTGAAGAAAAAGGAATGGGATTTTTATTCGCACCTAAATATCACGTTGCAATGAAAAACGTAGCAGGCATTAGAAAAGAGTTAGGCACAAGAACGGTATTTAATGTTTTAGGACCATTGACAAATCCCGCATTTGTAAAAGGACAGGTGTTAGGAGTTTACGATAAAGAATTGATTCATCCTCTTGCTGAAGTACTTTTAAGATTGGGAATTGAAAAGGCTATGGTGGTCCACGGCTTTGATGGCCTTGATGAAATAACTACTACTTCTCCTACTTTTGTCAGTGAAGTAAAAGAAGGCAAAGTCATTGATTATGTGATAGACCCAGGAGATTACGGTATCCCTTATGCAAAACTTGAAGATTTAGAAGGCAAAGACGCTAAAGAAAATGCTCAAATAATTTTGAACATTTTGAGAGGTGAAAAAGGGCCAAAAAGAGATATAGTCGTTTTAAACGCAGCAGCAGCCTTATATATAGGAAAAGTTGTGGAAGATTTAAAAGAAGGAATAAAAGTGGCAAATTATCTAATAGATACGGGTTTAGCTCTTGATAAGCTTACCGAGATTTTGGAGTACCAAAGGAGGCTTAGTTGATGGTATTAGATGAGATTGTGAGACACAAAAAAAAGGAGGTGGAAGAGAAAAAAAGAATAAAGCCAGTAGAGGAACTAATTAACGAAATTAAAGGAGGCTATTCTGGCAGTTTCAAGAAAGCACTTCAAAAAGAGGGTATATCAATTATTGGGGAGATAAAAAAAGCCTCTCCCTCCAAAGGAATTATAAAAGAAGACTTTGATTCAGTAAAAATTGCAAAAGTGTATGAGAAAGTTGATATTGACGCTATTTCCGTTTTGACAGAGAAGGAATTTTTTAAAGGGGATGACAACTATATCAGGGAAGTAAAAAAAGTGAGTTCAAAACCTATTTTGAGAAAAGATTTTATTGTGGATGAATACCAAATATATGAATCAAAAATTTTAGGAGCCGATGCAGTACTTCTCATTGTTTCCGTATTAGGGGACAAATTAAGAGATTTTTATAATTTGTCTAAAAGTGTAGGTTTAGATGCGCTTGTGGAAGTTCATGACAGACAACAGCTTGCAATAGCATTAGAAGCTGAATGTGACATAATAGGTATAAATAACAGAGACCTCAAAACTTTTAATGTAGATATAAACACAACAGAAAATTTGATTAAACATATACCTCAAAGTACAATAATTGTTTCCGAAAGTGGAATAAAAATACCTGAAGATATAAGGTATTTAGCTTCATTGAGGGTAGATGCCGTATTAATTGGCGAGACTTTTATGAAAATTATAGATGATATTGACAAAATCACTGATTTTGTAAGGGAGGCAAAAGGAGGAGGATAAATTGGTAAAAGTAAAAATTTGCGGACTGAGAAGGAAAGAGGATATTGAATATGCCAATGAGCTAAAACCTGATTATGTAGGATTTGTCTTTGCAAAAAGCAAAAGACAAGTAGAGGTAGAACAGGCTTTATACCTCATAAGCCTTCTTGATAGAGAGATCAAAACAGTAGGAGTTTTTGTAAATGAACCAGTGGGAAATGCATTAAAGATAGCTCAAACACTAAATCTCGATGTTTTACAGTTTCACGGTGATGAAACACAGGATTATATAGATAATTTTAAAAATTTCACAGTGTGGAAGGCAATACGCATAAAAGACAAAGAAGATTTGGAAAAAACAAAAGAATTTAGAGCAAACAGTTTTGTATTTGACACTTTGACAAAAAACGAATACGGTGGTACAGGAAAAACATTTAATTGGGAAGTTTTGAAGGGGATTGAATTGAATGTTCCAATAATTTTGGCAGGAGGGCTAAATGAAAACAATGTAGAGGAAGCTATAAAAATAGTAAATCCCTATGCTGTTGACGTCTCCAGTGGCGTTGAGACAGAAGGTTATAAAGATTTTAAAAAAATGAAATCATTTATTGAAAAAGTGAGGGGTATTCGATGAATGGAAGATTTGGACGTTTTGGAGGTCAGTATGTGCCAGAGACTTTGATGAATGCGCTTATAGAATTAGAAAGAGAATTTGAAAAAGCTAAACAGGATAAAGATTTCATGGAAGAATATAGGTATTACTTGAGGGAATATTCAGGAAGGCCTACACCTTTGTATTATGCTGAGAATCTTACTAAAAAGCTGGGTGGGGCAAAGATTTATCTAAAGAGGGAAGACCTAAACCACACAGGAGCCCATAAAATAAACAACGTATTGGGACAGATTTTATTGGCAAAACGGATGAATAAAAAGAGAGTTATAGCTGAGACAGGAGCAGGACAGCATGGAGTGGCAACTGCTACAGCTGCTGCAATGTTTGGAATGGAATGCGAAATATTCATGGGAGAAGAAGATATAAAAAGGCAATCTTTAAACGTCTTTAGGATGAAACTTTTAGGTGCAAAAGTGACGCCAGTAACTACAGGGACAAAAACACTTAAAGATGCAGTAAATGAAGCAATAAGAGATTGGGTGACAAATGTAGATAATACTTTTTATGTGATGGGTTCTGTTGTTGGTCCTCATCCTTATCCTACTATGGTGAGAGATTTTCAAAGAGTGATAGGGGATGAGGCAAAAGAACAAATTCTTCAAAAAGAAGGAAGACTTCCTGATTATGTGATTGCTTGTGTTGGCGGAGGCAGTAATTCCATGGGAATTTTCTATCCCTTTATTGAAGATAAAGAGGTAAAATTAATAGGTGTAGAGGCTGCAGGAGAAGGGATTGAAACAGGGAAACATGCAGCTACAATGGCGAAAGGTTCTGTAGGAGTATTGCACGGCATGATGACTTATCTTTTACAGGATGAAGAGGGGAGAATAATGCCAGTATACTCTATATCTGCAGGACTTGATTATCCAGGTGTAGGTCCAGAACATGCCTTTTTAAAAGAAAGTAATAGAGCAGAGTATGTGTATGCGACAGACGAAGAAGCATTGGCGGCTTTTATGGACTTATCTCAAATAGAAGGAATAATACCAGCTTTAGAGAGTGCTCACGCTTTGGCATATGCTATGAAACTGGCTCCAAATTTAAGGAAAGACAATATTATCATTGTAAATTTGTCAGGCAGAGGAGATAAAGACGTAAATACAGTTGCGAAAGTATTGGGGGTGGAGTTATGAATAGGATAGACAAAAAGTTTGAAGCCTTAAAAGGAGAAGGGCGCAAAGCTTTAATAGCCTTTATAACAGCGGGAGACCCGGATATAGAGACGACTTATGATATAGTCTTGGCTTTGGAAGAAGCAGGAGCGGATATAATAGAACTGGGAATACCTTATTCTGATCCCTTAGCTGATGGACCTACAATACAGGCTTCTTCACAAAGAGCCTTAAATAAAGGTGTAAAAATACCTGATATAATGAAAATAGTAGAAAAAATAAGGTTAAAAAGTGATATCCCTCTGGTTTACCTTGTCTACTATAACTCTATATTCAAATATGGCATACAAAAATTTTTAAAAGAGTCAAAAGATGTAGGGATAGATGGGCTTATCATACCAGACTTGCCTATTGAAGAGAGAAAAGATATTTTAGAAGAAGCAGATAAATACGATATTTATTTAATACCTTTAGTTGCTCCCACATCAAAAGAGAGGATAAAATTAATTACGCAAAACGGGAAAGGATTTGTATATTGCGTATCAATTACAGGTGTGACAGGTGCGAGGGAGGATATTGAAACTGACATTGAAGAATATATGAAGACAGTCTCTCAATACACCAATATGCCAAAGGCAATAGGGTTTGGCATATCTACTCCGGAGATGGCGAAAAAATTAAAAGATTTCAGTGATGGAATTATTGTAGGGAGTGCCCTTGTAGAAAGAATTGCTAAAGGGTATAATAAATCTGAAATGCTGCAGAAAGTTAAGAGCTTTGTATCCAACTTAAAAGAAGTTTTATGAAGGTGATGAAAATGAACCTTAAAATAATTGGCGATAAAAATAATAAAATATCAGTAAAAATTGGGAATATAACTATTGGTAAAGACAAACTTATAATAGCAGGACCCTGCGCTGTTGAGAATGAGGAAATGCTTGTAAAAATAGCAGAAAAAGTTAAAAGCTGGAGCGCAAATGCTTTAAGAGGAGGAGCTTATAAGCCCCGCACCTCTCCTTATTCTTTTCAAGGTTTAGGGATTGATGGACTTAAAATGCTGAGAAATGTAGGCGATATGTTTAATTTGCCTGTTGTAACTGAAGTTTTGGATGTGAGGGATGTTGAAATTGTTGAAAGATATGCTGATGTTTTTCAAATAGGTTCAAGAAATATGCAGAATTTTTCACTTCTCAAAGAGGTAGGAAAAACCAAAAAGCCTGTTTTGTTAAAGCGGGGGTTTTCAGCCACATATGAGGAGTGGCTTTATGCAGCGGAATATATTGCTATTGAAGGAAACGCCAACATCATCATGTGTGAAAGAGGTATAAGGACTTTTGAAACTTATACGCGAAATACTTTAGATATAACTGCTATTCCAGTAATTCATGAACTTTCAAACTTGCCTATTATCGCAGATGTAAGCCATGGTACAGGGAAACGAAGCTTAATTATACCAATGGCGAAGGCTGCAATAGCTGCTGGTGCAGATGGAATAATGGTGGAAGTTCACCCTGAGCCCAATAAAGCATTATCTGATGGAGAACAGTCCCTTGATTTTTCCCAATTTGAAGAATTGATGAGAGAGATAAAAAGCTATTGAAATTTTGCGTGAGAAAATATATAATAGAAGTAACAGAAAATAATTATCTAAGGAAAATAATTTTAGAAAGTAGGGATAGCATGGTAGAGCTAAATAAAAAAGCTCCTGACTTTACTTTAAATACTCATGATGGAAAACAAGTTTCTCTTTCAGATTTTTTAGGTAAAAAGGTTGTTTTATACTTTTATCCAAAAGATAACACTCCAGGTTGTACAAAAGAAGCTGTTTCTTTTAGGGACAACATAAAGTCAATAGAAGAGAAAAATGCTGTTGTAATAGGTATAAGTTTAGATGATGAAACTTCTCATAAAAAGTTTATTGAAAAATTCAATCTTCCTTTTATTCTTCTAAGTGACAAAGATACGAATGTGTCTACAGAATATGAGGTATACAAAGAAAAAAACATGTATGGCAAAAAGAAAATGGGAATAGAAAGGTCAACTTTTATCATTGACTCTGAAGGAATTGTTAGGAAAATATTTAGAAGGGTAAAAGTAGATGGACACGTTGAAGAGGTATTAAAGGCGCTAGATGAAATATAAAAAAGTTTAGGGAAAGCCCTAAACTTTTTTCTTATATCTTGTCAAGAGCTTGTTTAAAGTCTTTTATAATATCTTCTATCTCCTCTATTCCAACAGAAACTCTTATAAGTCCTTCTGAAATTCCTAACGCGTTTAATTCTTCCTTGCTGAGAGACCTATGGGAAGTGGATTTTGGATGAGTTATCATGGTTTGTACTCCTGCCAGTGAGGGAGCAAATTTCACCAGTTTCAGCTCTTGCATAAACTTATCTACTTCAGGTTCTCCACCTTCTATTTCAAAACTTAACATACCTCCAAACTCATCTTTAAACAACTTCTTTGAAATACTGTAATCAGGGTGAGAGGGAAGTCCAGGATAATACACTTTTTTGACTTTTGGATGGCTTTTTAAGAATTTAGCCAATTCCATTGCGTTTTTACAGTGTTCTCTCATTCTTAAGAATAGAGTTTTTGCTCCTCTTAAAACCAGCCATGCATCAAAGGGGCTCATTGAACCGCCGAAGTTTTGTGTGATTCTTTTTGTGCGGGAGATAAATTCTTTATTACCTGCTATAAGTCCGGCGATGACATCACTGTGGCCATTAATGTATTTTGTTGCGCTGTGTATTACAGCATAGGCTCCTAATTCAATTGGTTTTATCAAATAAGGGGTTGTAAAAGTATTGTCAACAATCAATTTTATATTGTGCTTTTTTGCGATATTTGCAACTTCCACAACGTCAAAAACTCTTATTAGAGGATTTGTCATGATTTCCATGTATATCACTTTAGTGTTTGGTTTTATAGCTTTTTCAACAGCTTCTAAATCGGAGAAATCCACTAAAGTTACATCAATATTAAGTCTTTTAAATTCTGCATTAAAAAGACTGTTTGTACCACCGTATATATCTTTTGCGGCGATTATATGGTCTCCTGAATTTACTTCTGCCAACAAAGCTGAAGAAATTGCCGCCATTCCTGATGAACAAGACTGTCCTGCTTCCGCGCCTTCTAAACTGGCAATTAATTCTTCCACTGCTGTTTGATTAGGATTTCCAAGTCTTGTGTACATATACCTTGAAGGATTACCACCAAGATAATCGTAAACTTCTTCCAACGTATCAAAAGTGAAAACAGAAGTTTGATAGATAGGAAGAGTTTTTGGCATTGGAGGAATTTCTTTATCTATGTAGTTTCCAGTATGTACTACTTTTGTTTTAAAACTTAAATCCATTTTATCAACTCCCACAATTTGTACTTTAAATTAATGATAATATGTGCAAAATTAAAAGTCAACAACGCTTCACTTGAATTATATTTTGAGGTAAACTATTATTAAATACAAGATTGATTGCATATTTTTTCTAATGAATAAATAAACGTTTATAAAGGCTTTATTTTACAGTAATAAAGAAAACTATACTGGAAAAATTAAATGTAAGGAGGAAAAAGTCTTGAATAAAGACGAATATAAAAACAATAATAATATTATGTTAACTGTAATAAAAAAGCAGTTGGACCAAATGTCAGAGATGATGGAGAAGATGAAAATTGCTGATTACGTCGAGCTTATGCAAAGCCCTTATAGGCTTTTGTGGCTAAACTTTATAGGTGGGGTAGCAAGAGGTTTTGGAATAGCAGTGGGCTTTACAATACTTGGTGCGATAGTTCTTTATATACTTCAAAAATTGGTGATGTTAAATTTACCTCTAATTGGTAGTATCATAGCTGACATAGTTAAGATTGTAAATCAAAAGTTATATTAAATAGGAGTTGGTATGATGGATAGTGAAAAGCTGGAACATTTTAGACAATTACTATTAAAAGAAAAGGGAAAGGTCTTAAGCACAATAAATCAAATGAATTACAATGATGGCATTGGCGGAATTGCACAGAGGGAGTATTATCAAGAACTTTCTCTTTTGGATAATCATCCGGCAGATTTTGCTTCTGAAGTTTATGAAGTAGAGAAAAATTATGCTCTTAAAGACAATGAAAAACATATTTTAAGGCAAATAGAAGAGGCTTTTAAGAGGATGGAAATGGGTACTTACGGCATATGTAATCACTGCCATAAGCCTATTGAAGAAGAACGATTAGAAGCCCTTCCTTATACTGCTCTTTGTGCAGAATGCGCTAAAAATAATGATTTGAAATTAAAGGATTTAAGGAATTCAAGGCCTAATGAAGAGAGAATGATAAAATACCCCTTTGGATGGGGGTATAAGGATTTAAAAGGAGAAATTCTATTTGATGCAGAGGATTCTTACCAGGAGGTTGCACGATTTAATAAGACAAAAAGCGGTTTGGACAATTATGATGATGACTATGATGATGAAAATGCTGGTTATGTAGAGGAAACTGACAAGATAAGCAATGAAGATTATAAAAGGACTTTGTAAATCTCCGGGAAACTGGAGATTTTTTATTCACCTATAATTTTGACCAACACTCTCTTTTTCCTTCTTCCGTCAAATTCACCGTAAAATATTTGTTCCCATGGACCAAAATCTAATTTTCCATCTGTTATAGCTACTACAACTTCTCGACCCATTATTGTACGCTTTAAATGAGCGTCTGCATTATCTTCATAAGTATTATGATAATATTGGTCATAGGGTTTTTCGGGGGCTAATTTTTCCAAGAAATTTTCAAAGTCTTTATGTAAGCCTGGTTCATCGTCATTTATAAAAACACTTGAGGTAATGTGCATTGCATTACATAAAAGAAGCCCTTCCTTGATTCCGCTTTCCCTAACGCATTCCTCTATAAGAGGTGTAATGTTTATAAATTCTCTTCTCTTTTTTGTTTCAAACCACAACTCTTTTCTATAACTCTTCACTGGGATACCTCCTTTGTGGTGGCTTTTTTATTTTATTTATATTTTATCATTTTTTTAATATTTTTACGAAAAAATTATTCTGGAAGAAGGAATTTTTGTAGTTTGTAGAGAAATACTTTATTAAAGTAATTGGATAATTAAATAAATCTGTTACCTAAGGTAGGTGATAACTATTTTTAACGATTCAAGCAGGAAAGATAAAATTTATCAAAAATTGAAAGAATTAACTATAAGTCTGCAACTTAAAAATGGTATTAATAAAGTTGGTTTTGAAGCAGAATATATTGGGAGATTAGTAGGAATTGATAGAGCTAATACAAGCAGAGAATTAAATAAATTGGTGAAAGAGAAAAAATCGATTAAAATTAAGGGCAAACCAGTTTTATATCTAGATAGAAAATCATTAGAAGAAAAGTGGGGTTGCCGGATTGAAAATTCTGTCTTTGGAAGTTGTGAAGAATTTATTTCTTTATTAAAAGAAAGTAAATTATTTTGTAGAAATGGAGAGTCTCAGAAAAATACAAGTAGCAATATATTTTTAAATACTGCATTAGATAATATGATAGGAGCTCATGAAAGCTTAAAAGAGCAAATAGAAAAAGCTAAAGCGGCAATACTTTATCCTCCTAATGGACTTCATACTTTGATAATTGGACCAACAGGTGCAGGAAAGACTACTTTTGCAGAGGCAATGTATAAATCTGCAATACAACTTGGAATTTTTCCGGATGATGCACCTTTTGTTATATTTAATTGCGCAGATTATGCTGATAATCCTCAATTATTGCTCTCTCAATTGTTTGGCTATGTAAAAGGTGCTTTTACTGGTGCAGTTGCTGAGAAAAAAGGAATTATTGATGAAGCAGATGGAGGAGTTTTATTTTTAGATGAAATACATCGTTTACCAGCGGAAGGGCAAGAAATGTTATTTACTTTAATTGATAAAGGAATTTACAGGAGAATGGGAGAATCAACTACGACGAGAAAAGCAAAAGTATTGATAATTGCAGCTACTACGGAAGACCCGAGGTCTGTATTGTTATCTACTTTTTTAAGAAGAGTTCCTGTTCTCATTCAGCTTCCCAGCCTTGAAAGTAGAACTTTAAAGGAAAGATTTACTTTTATCAGCCAGTTTTTTTGGGAAGAATCACGACGGATTAAGATTCCCATTAAAGCATCTAAAGAAGTGATAAAAGCGCTACTTTTATATGAATGTCTTGGTAATATAGGGCAGTTAAAAAGCGATATCCAACTTATATGCGCGAAAGCTTTTTTGGAATATATGGTTTCTAAAAAAGAAATGGTTGAGGTAAAATTGTCAACTTTAGCTCAAAATATTCAAGAGGGTTTATTTAAAATCAAAGAGAAAAGGAATGAGTTATCTCTTTTAGAAATTAACCTTCATGAAGACGTCATATTTGAAGGAAATAAAGAATTTATCGATGCGAAAGATACATTTATTATGGATAATTACAAGACGAGAGATGATTTTTATGAAATTATAGTTAATAATTGGGAAAAATACGAAAAAGAAGGATTAACCATCCAAGAGATTAGAGAGAAAATAGGGAAAGAAATTAGTGAATATTTTGAGAAATTTTTACATTATCTTGAAGACAAAAATGAAACGGTAAATCGTGAAGTATTATTGAAATTTGTCAGTCCAAATATTTTAGAAGCTGTTGAATATGCCATATCTGGTATAAGCGAAAAACTTGAAAATTTAATAACTCCAAAAGTTGTTTATGCTATCGCATTGCATGTCTCTACTCTTTTAGAAAGAATAAAAATGGGAAGTGTTATTTCTTATCCTTCCCAAAAAAATATTACTCAAGAATTTCAATTTGAATATAATATTGCAAAAAGGGTCAAAGAAAAATTAGAGGAAAAATTATATGTAAAAATGCCTGAAAGTGAAATTGTATTTTTAACTATGTTTTTCCATGCATTAAGAATAGGCAAAAAATGTGAAACTATAGGTGTATTAGTTATTGCTCATGGCGATAGTGCTGCTACTACAATGGCAAATGTAGCTAATACCCTTTTAGGGGTAGACCATGCAAAAGCGGTTGACATGCCATTAAAAGAAAAAGTTGAGGTCGTGCTAGATAAGGCTGTTAAAATTGCAAGAGAAATAGATACAGGTAAAGGTGTATTACTGCTGGTAGATATGGGGTCTCTAGTAACTTTTGGTGAAATAATTATGCAAAAAACAGGGATCCCAACAAAAACTATAGAAATGGTAAGTACACCTTTGGTTATCGAAGCAACACGAAAAGCTTTAATGCCAAATATGAATCTGGATAAATTAGTAGCGGAAGTTACAACTTTAAGCCTTGCTTTGACCAAAGACAAAGACTTGAAGATAGACATGTCAGAGTTTGATTTAAATATTCCTTTTTTCAAGAAAAACTTAATAAATGTTCTTGATAAAACATTAACCTTTTTAAATCCGTACAAAGCTTATGAAGTCTTAGAAAAAGTATTAAATGAGATATTGTTAGATATCAATGGAAATTATGATGATGAAATTTTAGTAAAGTTTTTATTTCATTGTTCTTGCATGATTGAAAGAGTGATACAATACCAAAGTTTACCTTATGAAGATTTGGATTTTTTAAAGAAAACTCATCATAAGCTTTTTTTGGTTATTAAAAAGCATTTTGAAGTAGTAGAAGAAGTTTTTGGAATAAATATTCCCGATTCAGAGCTAGCGTATGTAGTTGAGATAATTAGCACACATTTTAACACACTTTTAGTTAAATGATGGCACATGTAAACTAATACAAAACACATATGTATTTTTTGCTAGCGATACTCTGTAAAACCAGTAGTATCGCCCTTTTTATTTTTTAAGGTTGAACATAGATAACTGGCATGAGATTTGCTTTTATTTAGAAATGAAAATTTAATATAATAATCGACTAATAACAAAGAAAGGATGATCTGATGGTTGGAATATTAATTGTAGCCCACGGAGCTTTAGGAAAAGAACTTTTGAATAGTGCTGAACTGATAGTTGGGAAGCAACAGAATGTAATGTCACTAGGACTTTTTTATGGGGACAATATTGAATATTTGCGTGAGAATAGTTTGAAAGCTATAAAAGAATTGGATGAGGGAGAAGGAGTGTTAGTATTTGTGGATTTGTATGGAGGCAGTCCTTCAAATGCAATGGCTCTGAATTTAAAAGTTTTAATGAATTCAAAAGTAGAGTGTATTACAGGAGTAAATTTACCTATGTTACTAGAAGCATTGACTAATAGAAGTATGCCATTGGAGGAACTGAAAAAACATTGTATGGAAATAGGTCATGCAAGTATTAAGGATTTGATATATGAGTTTAAATTAGAGAGATGAAATAAACAGATATTTCACATTGTGTAAGGAGATGAGATAAATTATGATTTTTGTGAGGATTGATGATAGGTTAATACATGGACAAGTGGTAACTGCTTGGGTCAAGCATTTAGATATAAGTAAAGTCATTATTGTTGACGATGATGTCTATAAAGATGATTTTTTAAAAAAAGTTCTTTATATGGCTTCTCCTCCAGGAATTAAATTGGAGATTTTTTCTGCAGTAATGTTTCAAAATGTGAATCAGACAGAAATAAAGGATGAACATACAATGATTCTCATTAAAACTCCTCAGGTTGCAAAATTTATTTATGATAAAGTTATAAAATTTAAAGAACTTAATATAGGAGGGATGGGAGCAAAACCGGGTAGAAAAGTATTATACAGAAATGTTTCTATTAGTCCTGAAGAGTTAGAAATATTAAAAGAACTTGTAGAAGAGGGGGTGAAAGTATATTACCAAGCTGTTCCTTCTGATAAACCCATAGATATTCGTGAGATAGATTTATACAAAAAAATAATAAATAGAAAGGAGTAAATGGTAATGTTAATTAAAGCTATTTTAATTGGATTAATAACATGGTTATCAGGTGGATTGCTTTCTTTAACATTAAGCTGGTCACTTTATATGGCTGCTCCATTAATGGGCGGATTAATAGTAGGGGCAATTTTAGGAGATGTGACTTATGGTGTAAAAGTAGGAGCTGCAATTCAAATGGCGTATATTGGATATATAGTTGCAGGGGGAGCATTACCAGCTGATTTAGCATTGGCAGGTTATCTCGCTGTAGCATTAACGATGTTAGCAAAAGCACCACCTGAAATGGGAGTTACTTTCGCAGTTACACTAGGCTTTTTAGGTCTTCTAGTTAGAACAGGAAAAATGACTTTAAATTCTATTTGGGTACATCAGGCGGATAAATATGCAGAAGATGGTAATACAAAAGGGATTATTTTGATGAATATAGTAGCTTCTCAAATTATTCCTTTTTTAGGATATTTTGTTACTACTTTTTTAGCAGTATATCTTGGAGCCGATTATCTTAAAAATTTAATGAATGTTCTTCCGCAATTTCTTATCACAGGTTTAAAAGTAGTTGGAACTTTATTACCTGCTTTAGGGCTTGCCATTTTACTTAAATATATAGGTAGGAATACGTTGTTACCTTTTATGTTTATTGGATTTATCTTAGTAGCATATTTGAAATTAGATTTGATTGCTGTAACAATTATAGCGGCAAGTATTGCAATATTACACGTTTTATATGTTTATAAACAAGGAGGGACAGAAAATGGATAATAATAAAAAGTTATCAAAAACTGATTTGTTAAAAAGTTTTTTCTGTTGGCATATGTTTGCGCAAAGTTGTTATAATTTTGAACGTTTTCAAGCACTAGGCTTTGTACATTCAATGATACCAATAGTATTAAAATTATACCATACAAAAGAAGAAATTTCACAAGCACTAAAACGACACCTAACATTTTTTAATACAGAAGCAAATTTTGGTTCAATGATACCTGGAATGATAGCAGCATTAGAAGAAGAAAGAGCAAATGGGAATACAGATATAACAGATGAAATTATCAACAGTTTAAAAACAGGTTTAATGGGACCTTTTGCTGGAATTGGAGATACTATAACACAAGGCTTGGTAAAAACGGTACTTTTAGCTATAACAGTAGATATTGCAGCAAAAGGTAATGCTTTTGGACCAATATTATTTTTTATTCTGTTTACCACATACGTCGTAGGTGTAGGTTATTTTATGTATTTTCAAGGATATAAATGGGGAAAAAATGCTTTAAATAAAATAACAGGAACTAATGTAATGCAGAAAATTACAGAGGGTATGAATGTGTTAGGTCTTACTGTTTTAGGAGCATTGGTTGCTGCAATGGTAAATATTAAGACTCCATTAGTTTTTAAAATTCAACAAACAACTATCGAAGTACAACAATTGTTAGACAAAATAGTACCTAATTTGTTAAGCCTTATGACGGTTTTTCTTTTGTGGTATTTATTAAAGAAAAATAAATCGGTGGTTTCTTTGATACTTTGGATATTCATAATAGGGATAATAGCAGCTTATTTTAAAATACTATAAAGTGTATGTTTTTGAATAAAAGCAAATAATAAGAGGTAGGAGGATAAAATGTGAAAAAGATACAAGAAATTTTTAACAAAGAAAAGCCTATAATTGGAATGGTACATTTGTTACCACTTATTGGAACACCATATTATAATAACGAATACACTCCTTCAATGATAGAAGATAAGGCATTAGAAGAAGCTGAAAGATTAAAAATTGCTGGTTTTGATGCTATTCTTTTTGCAAATGAAGGTGATAGACCATATGAACACCAGGTAGGTCCCGAAATTGTATCCTTATATTCTAGAGTAGCTTACTCTGTTAAGCGAGAAATAAAATTGCCTTTTGGAGTAGGAGTATTGATGGACCCCAAAGCAACTCTTGCACTAGGTAAAACTTTAGAAGCTAATTTTGTTAGAATGTATATGTCAGGAGTATTTGCAGGTATTTTTGGATTTCAGTCTCTTGATCCTGGGGAAATAATGAGATATAGAAGAAAAATTGAGGCTTTGGATTTACCAATATTCTGTAATGTTACACCTCATGCTGCAACAACTCTTGATACACGAACAATTGAAGAAATTGTAGATAGTATAGTATTAATGATAAATCCAGAAGTTATTTTGATACCAGGACCACGGGCGGGATTGCCACCTAAATTAGAAATAGTTTCCAATTTAAAGGAACATTTTCCCGATCAAGATATTATTGTAAGTAGTGGAGTGAATATTGAGAACGTAAAGGAAATTTTAAAAATCAGTGACGGCGTAATTGTAGGAACAAGTATAAAAAAAGATGGAGTTCTTTGGAACCCTATTGATCTCGAACGAGCAAAGCGGTTTATAGATGTAGCTAAAAATGCAATTAGTTAATTTTAAATTTAAAAATATATGGTAAGAAAGTTTTAAGTTAAAAAAGTTATATTTAGAATTAAAGGATAGGATGGGAATTTTTAATTCTATCCTTTAATTTTATTAAAAAATTCTAAAATTCTGATATAATATAGATGTAGCTTTTAATAATGAAATATAAAATTAAGGAGTATAAAATATGCAAAAAAGACTTTATCGTTCAAAAGAAAATAGAATGCTAGGTGGAGTTTGCGGAGGAATAGCAGAATATTTTAATGTAGACCCTACAATTGTGAGGTTAATTTGGGCTTTTGCAGCAATAGTATGGGGGAGTAGAATTTTAGCGTACATAATTGGTTGGATTGTAATTCCTGAAAGGCCATAACTTTTTTAATAGATAAAATATTTTAATAAAAATACCAACTTATAGGAATGCCTTCTTCCTATAATTTCCACCAGCCACAAGTTCACGCTGTACTTTGATTTTATTAAGTCTGAGAGCAGTAAAAAAATAGAGTTGTTTTTGCTTTTAAGTTAATATATCATAAAAGTAGACCTACTCTATAAGTGACATACTTCCGAGCAATTTTATTTCCCTCCAATCCTCCCAAATTGAATTTTGCTGGAAGCGGGTCAATTGTACATTATTAATCACATAATAGAAGTACAAAAAATTGCTTATATAGTAATTGGTTGAGGTTGGATAATAATACTAAATGTTGTCTTTTTGAGAAAGAGTGGTGAGAAAGTATAAATGACTATATATGATTTTGAAGACTATATCGATGAAATAATTTTAGATAGAGGTTACGATTACTATGTTGGAGGGAACATAATAGACATTTATAATGCCGGGAAAAATGAATATATTTTCAAAATTCAAGGTAATGATGACTATGAGGTTATAGTAAAACTTGATGACAATGAGGAAATTCTCTATTCAGAATGTAATTGCCCATATGATTATGGTCCTGTATGTAAACATCAGGTAGCAGCTTTTTATAAACTGGTTGAGATTTTTAACAGTCAAAATGAAGCTTCAAATGTACAAAAAAGAGCTAAAGAACAGCAGGATATAAAAGAAGTATTAGATAGTCTTTCAAAAGAAGAGTTAATAGATATCATAATGGATTTAATAGGAGAGGATGAAACTTTAAAAAAGAGGCTCGTCTTGAGATATTCAAAAGTTGACAGTAAACAGGAACTTATAAGGTGCAGAAAACTAATAAATTCTATTGTTAGGAAATATAAGGGCAGAGATGGTTTTATTTCTTATGATGAAACATATGATTTTGCAAGTGAAATGGGAGATTTATTGTGGAAAGCCAGAGACACTGAGGATATATTCTTAGCATTGGATATTGCATTTTTAGTACTTGAAGAAGCGATACAGGCTTTTGAATACACAGATGATTCAGGCGGAAGTATAGATTTGTTAATATCAGACGCCATAGAAGTTATAGGAGACATAATAACTCAGAGTGAAAACTTAGATGCAAATTTAAAAAGGGAGATATTTAATAGGTTATTGACATTAAGTGAAAGCAAAATTTTTGATGGATGGGAAAGTTATAGAATTGATATACTTTGGCTTTGTGCTGACTTTGTTGACATAGAGGAACTGAGAGATAAACTGGTGTCGAAAATAGAATATCTTATAAGTAATTGGTCTACTAAGAATTGCTATGGAAAACATATTACTGAAAAATTACTTCAAATTCTTTATGTGATAAAAGAGAGATATGGGAGTAGAGAAGAAATAGAACAATTCGTACAAGAACATCTTGAATTTGACTTTTTTAAAGAAGTGTTTATTCAAAAGAGCTTTAGAGAAAAAGACTATGGGAAAGTCATAGAGTTAGCTTTAAAGTGGGAGGAACAAGACAGGCAATATCCTGGTTTAGTATCAAAATGGAAAAAGATGAGATATGAAGCCTATAAAAAGCTTTCATTAAAAGAAGAACAAATGAAATTGGCAAAAGAGCTTTTGTTTGATGGAAATTTTGAATACTATCGAGAACTAAAGGAATTAATTACTGGCGATAGAGCAGAGTTTTACAATGATTTAAAACAAGAATTAAAAAGCTTCGAGGGATGGCATGGGAAAGATATTTATCTTAAGGTCATATTAGAAGAAAATGACTTGGATGAGCTTATGGAGTTTATAAAAGAAAATCCAACAAGAATAGAAGAATATGCAGATAAGCTAAAAGATAAGTTTAAAGATGAAGTTATTGAAGTATACAAAAAATATATAAAACTTGCTGCAAGCTCTTCATCAAATAGAAAAGACTATCAAAAAGTATGTGGAATACTTAAAAGATATTAAAAAATAGCAGGAGAGCAAAGCCAAAAAGAAATTATGAATGATCTAATGAGGTTATATAAAAAAAGACCAGCATTTATTGATGAACTTAGCAAAATTAAGTAAGGCAGGGTTAAAGAAACTTTTCATTAAAATAAAAAAGCCATTGATTATTTAATGAAAGCTGGATTTTGAGAAATTTTGTGATGTAATTACTTTAACATATCTAAAAAATGTTTATAACTTATTGACTTTGTAAAAATAATGTTATAATATAATTTGGAAACAAAAATATTAGGGAGGCAAATTGATGGAATCGGTAAACATAGGCAATTTAGAAATGCTTTTGAGGGAGGTCAATCACATATTGAATCTGTATACTCGAAGTTATCTCAACGAAAAAAATATAACAATGGCGAGATTTTGGGTTATGAATAAATTGTCTGCTGATAATCCAATAACCATGAAAGAATTGCAAAGGAGGCTACTGCTAGCTCCCGGCACCTTGACAGGACTTGTTGACAATCTTGTAAGTGACAGGCTAGTTGAAAGATGGCGAGATGAAACTGATAGAAGACTTGTTTACCTTAAATTGACCCAAGAAGGCGATAAACTATTAAAAGAGATCTTACAATATCGTACATCAATACTCGCAAATATTTTAGAAAAGATTGATGCACTTGACGTAGAACAGCTAAACAGTGATTTGATGTTAATTTGGAATCAATTAAAAGAATGTGAGACTTGCTAAATTTTAATTTGGAAGCAGGTGTTTATATGTCTTTTTCTGTTGAAGTTAAAAATCTAAGGAAGCTTTTTGGGAAGTATGAAGCAGTTTCAGGATTAATCATATTCATAACTGTTATTTTGCAATTATATGCCGCATTATTATATCCAAGAATCGTCACATGAGAAAGGGGATGCATACTGTGAAAAAATTGGAATACAAATGGATTGCACTTTCATGCACTACAATAGGTGCTCTTTTTTCTGTTCTTAATGGAAGTATGCTTTTAATTGCTTTGCCTGATATCATGAAAGCTTTACATGCTGATATGACTATAATCATGTGGGTTGTCATGAGTTACATGCTTTCTATTACAATACTTGTACCGACAATAGGCAGAATTGCAGATATGATTGGAAGAAAGAAGTTATATGTTACAGGCTTTGCGATATTTACTTTAAGTTCTTTACTATCTGGAATGTCAAATTCGGGTATTCAATTGCTTTTGTTTAGAATTATTCAATCTATTGGTGGCGCCTTAATGATGGCTAATAGTACAGTGATTGTAACAGACGCTTTTCCTAAAAACGAATTAGGGAAAGCTTTAGGTATAAACAGCATGGTTATAAGCATTGCGAATGTCATAGGACCTATTTTAGGAGGATTTTTGCTTAAGTTTGGCTGGAGAAGCATTTTCTATATCAATGTGCCGTTTGGGATTATTGGTACGCTGTGGGCAGCACTACAACTTAGGGAAGTAGAGGTTCTTCCCGAACATCAAAAATTTGATTATGCTGGTACTTTAGTATTCACCATTGCTATGATAATACTTTTAATTGCCCTGTCTTTTGGAGGATTTGCGGGATGGGGAAATCCACACATTATTACTCTCTTTGTTGTCGCAATAGCTTTGTTTGTTTTATTCGTTTATATTGAAAATACCGTAGACCAGCCAATGCTTGATTTGAATCTTTTTAAAACGAGAATATTAGCTTTTGCCTATACGAGTAATCTTCTAAACGGAATAGCAAGAGGAGCCGTTACTTTTCTTTTGATTTTTTACTTGCAGGGTATTAAGGCAATGGATCCATTGACTGCAGGTATTTTATTGACGCCATTTGCTCTTGCAATGATGGTAGTTTCTCCAATTAGCGGTTGGCTATCTGATAGGTATGGGTCACGAGAGTTAAGTAGTATAGGGCTACTTATATCTGCAGTAGGACTTGTAGGTTTTATGGGAATAAATGCTACAACGTCAATTACAAAGTTAATACTGTGGATGGCTATAATGGGTTTTGGCTCCGGACTATTTATATCTCCTAATACCAACGCTATAATGAGTAATGTTCCTGCTGATAAAAGAGGAATAGCGGCAGGAGTAAGGACAATGATGAACAATGCCGGGACAGTAATAAGTATAGCTTTGGCCATGGGTATAATTTCTTCAAGCATAGATCCGCAAGCAATGCAAGCACTTTTTGTAGGAACTCAAGTGGGCTCAAAAGGTATAGCAGTAGCTCAATTTATTAAAGGCTTAAGAGATACTTTTGGAATTTCTTTTGCAATAAGCTTGGTTGCAGCTTTTATCTCCTATCTAAGAGGACCACAGCCCCAATGGGAATCAGAATATAGTGTTAATAAGAGGTAGTTGAATTATAGTGCAGAGAAAGAATATTCTTTTGAATAGAGAAGTGGAATTTCAAAAGACAACGGAAGTGCATAGTATATCATCATAATGTTTAAACTAGAAAAACGGATAGGGGACAAAAGAGTACTAAAGTTAATACGAAGATACCTAGAATCAGGAGTAATGATAAACGGAATCAAAGTATCAACAGAAGAAGGGACACCCCAAGGAGGGCCATTAAGTCCCCTATTAGCAAACATAATGTTGGACGAGCTAGACAAAGAACTTGAAAGGAGAGGGCATAAATTCTGCCGATATTCAGATAGATGACTGCAACTCCTAATGAACCGCCGTATACCGAACGGTACGTACGTTGGTGTGAGAGGAGCTGGATAAAATAATTATTCAGCTCCTACTTGATGTTGTTAAGTGATGCTTGGCCATTTTTGTCACCAAATTGTCACCATTTTAGGATTGAACTTTGTTTTGTTATATTTATCCAGTCCTGTAATGCTTGATTTTAGGCATAAAAATGGCAGGGGAGACAGGAATCGAACCCGCAGCCCACGGTTTTGGAGACCGTTGCTCTACCAATTGAGCTACTCCCCTGCGCGCTTTTTATTATAACATACGAAACAAACCCTCGTCAATAATTTATATCCTTTTTGTTGAATTATTCATAAAAAAGTTTTCTGAGATTTAGTATAATTATTAAAGAGATAAAGAAATATTGTTGTATAGTTTAATACTAATCTCTAGGAAAGTTCAGAGGTGATATATAATGCTTAAAAAGATATCTTTAATACTATTAGTTTTTGTAGCCTTTTCTATATTAATTCCTATTTCAGCACAAGCGGCAAATATAACAATTACAATTAATGGTCAAAATGTAGTTTTTGAACAAAAACCTGTTATAAAAGACGACACAACTTTAGTCCCTATGCGGGCATTTTTTGAAGCATTAGGTGCTAAGGTAAACTGGGAAGAGAAGACTAAAACGGTTATAGCTTTCCGGGGCGAAACGACTGTACAACTTATAATTGGTCACAAAATTGCAAAAATTAATGGAAAAAGTTATGAATTAGCAGTGGCGCCGCAAATTATAAACGGTTATACCTATGTGCCTTTAAGATTTGTTGGTGAAGCCCTTGGAGATGAAGTAATATACGATAATGGACACATAATAATCAATTCCTCCAACCAAAGAACAACGGTAAATTCAATAACTGCAACCAAAAACATGGTTGGTATTAGTACTCTTTCAACTCCTAATGTAACCAGTGAAAAAGATTTGTATCTTTTAATTAAAAATGCTCTTGAAAACAATGAAGATGAGATAACTTTTACCCTTAGCAATTCTTTCTACAATTCTGTAAGAAGTAGTGGTACAGTTAATGATATATTAAACAGTATATCGGATATTGTAGATCTGGTATTGGCACATCATCCTGAAATTGGCTATGCTAATAAGTGGACTATTTCTGCAAATGGTTTTAACAATGTCATAAGTAAAGTAAGTATAAAATTTGAATATATATATCCTAAAGATAAATTGGAAAAAATGAAAGATGAAGTATATATTAAAGCTAAAGAAATTATTAGCCAAATAATAAAACCAGATATGTCTGATATAGATAAAGTCAAAGCAATTCACAACTACATTGTAAAGAATACTAAATATGATTATGAAAATTTGATAAATAACACTATACCACCAGAATCTTATACTGCTTATGGAGTTTTGATAAAAGGAGTAGGGGTGTGCCAAGGATATGCTGCAGCTTTTAATTTACTTGCTCAGTTAGCTGGGATTGATAGCCTTGGAGTAGCTGGTACAGGTTTTAATTATAGTGGGTCTATGCCTCATGCTTGGAATATGATAAGAATTGACGGCAAAATCAGTTACGTAGATGTTACATGGGATGACCCTGTTCCAGATCAAGGGGATAATGTAAGATATGATTATTTCAATGTAACAGAGGAGCAGTTAGCAAAAGACCATAGTTGGGATAAAGAAAAATTTTCGGAAAAATATTTTGATTATAAATGAGAGGGGTTAAGCGATTACTTAAACCCTCATTAGTATTAATTATTTCAATCTTTTATACTCATCACTGTGCCAATGAAAATAGGTAAATTTGTCTTATTGTCAATAATTGCATATACAAAAGGTCTATCTAATTTTACTATTTTAGGATTTACTGGCATTCCTGTGGACGTCATATCGACTGATGTTACAGCTCCTGCCTTTGTTCCTTTTTCATCAACAGATATAAAGGTTTTGTGAAGGACTTCTGATATAAAAATATTACCGACGGAAGAAGTTCCTAGTTTAGTAAAGTTTGCCTTTTCTGGTGAAAAAGCGTCCTTCATTCCGAGGGATTCTAAGGTACTATTAAGGTTGATTTCATAGTCATACTTAAATTTTGGAAGAGATGCATGTACCAAAGTTGTTTTCGCATTTTTGATTAAATTTATAAATTTTTCTCCTGTCAATGTCTTAATGTATTCATTTACTGATATATTTTCATTAGGAAGAATGACCACAAAACTGTAATGGTTCTTAGCATAGGGTTTAATAAAACCAATTACTTCTTCATCTTCAATATAAAAATTTTCTTCCGACTTCATAAATTCAGCTTTCTGCTTATTTCCATTTATATCAGTAAATACATCTTCGTATATATTGTGTTTTTCATATACTGTCTCCCATTCTGCATCAAAAGCTACAGCATTAATCAGATACATGACATCTTCTGGGCCAATTTTGTTCAATATTTTGTCAATCATTCCATCTGTCTTCGATTTTACCCAGTTGTTTATGTCACTTACTGTACTGCTATCAAAAGCAGCTTTAAAAATATCAGCCCCGTAATAGTCTGCGTTTGCTTGGAGGAAATTTTTAGAAGGTGTTAAATCGCCTTCTTTAAACCATATTGAGTTTGCTATATTTAATTTTGACTTTTCTTCATTAGGCAGTTTCATAACATATGTGTATAAATATTTATTTAACTCTTCTAACGGCATATTTTTTCCCAATACTTTTTCCATTTGTGAAAGAGTTTCTTTATCTGCTCCGTTTGCTGTCATAGCTAATGCCAGCATTACTGAAAGTGGGGAAATTAAAGAATTTTTCTTATGATCAATTAATTTTTTAAAAATCTCAATTGAAAAATCAGCTGTATTATTTATAAATTTTTCATCTATGTTTTTTTCACTTACTGGATTTGCTTTTATTCCCTCCATCAAATTTGCAGCTTGAACTTTTGAGGTAGGAAAAGAACATCCTGTTATATTCATTAACATTGCAATGAATATTGTGATGCTGAGTATTGCTGTAAAAAGTTTTTTAAGTTCTGGAATCATCATGCAGATCTCACCCCTTTATCTTTTTTTCTACTAAGTTAGACGAATTTGACAAGTAAATGTTCCATAAGAGAATAAAAATAACCTGCCCGGAAAGACTAAGAATGTTTTCCAGGCAGGGAGGCAGGGAAAGTCTTTATTTTTATTGGTTCTGCCATTTTTATCCCTCAATTTCTTCTGTATTGTCCTTTTCTGAGTGAAAGTCTTGTCCTGCTTCTTTCAAAGCTTCCAATGAAACATTGTTTTTGTTTTTTGAAATAGCGCCCCAGCATATCCTAGTTAAAATCCTGTAAAACCAGCTTTCAAATACTTGAGGGTTTTTAAGCTGGTAAATTTTCTGGTAACACTGAAGGAATGCTTCTTGCACACATTCTTCCGCTATATGTTTTTCGCCTGTGATAAGATATGCAGTTTTTAATGCTTTTGGGCCTTGAAATTTCATGAGATGGTCAAAAACTTCAAAATCACCTTTTTGTATTTTTTTAATAATATCTGTTATATCCAATATTTTGTCATCTCTTCTTTGGGAGCTCCCTCTACTATATAAGAGGGGAAAATTGATAAAAAGTTCCCTTATAGTACAAGAAAAGCCATTATATAATTGAATCACTAGAAAAGGAAAAACAGGCGGTGATATAATAGAACAACCGCCTTTTTCCCTTTGTAGCAGGACCTTTGATTTTTGTTATATTAACTTTCGCAGGTATGCGATGGTTTAAAAAGGATGTACTCGATTGAGTTAATAAGGAGTTGTAACTATACCTAAAACTGCTCCCCTTATAATTGAATTAGAGGACAACTTTTGTAAGGATTCAGGATGTCCCACCACTACAACTCCGTAGTATTTTATGCCCTTTTCCTTTAAAAAACTTACTGTTCTTTTTAGATTTGTCGAAGAATAACTTTGCAAATTACTGAGTTGTTCCAGCTGTTTTAAAAATTCTTTTTCGCCATCACGGCTGTCAATATAGGGGTTTCCAACCAATCTTTCTGCAAGGTAGTTTTTTTCTTTATAGTCGTTTTCTTCATAAACTAAAACGGCACCCCACATTAGTTTTAAATCCTCAGGTATAATAGTTTTAATTTCGCTAAAGGTTAAAGGCCTGTCAAAAGATAAAGCCATTTCAACGAGATTATCGTTAGGTATATTTTTTAGTACATCAAACTCTCTTATAACTTTATCATATTTTACTGCGGGATTGTAAAATTTTAATTTTGGCACGGCATAAGGAGCAAGGTATTCTTTTGTACCTTCTGGTATGGCTTGGTCAGTTTCGATAACACAAAAAGATTTGTCACCTTTAATTTGTTCTCCTCCCCAAAAATCAAAATCAACTATCATTATTCCAGCAGGATAAGGTTTATTTTCTATTAACCTTAGGAGATAATATTCTTTTTGTCGCCCAAATAGTCTAACATCATAACTTTCTCCTGCAATTGCAATGGTATTAGGCTCAGTAAATTTAACAATATCCGGATAAAAGCTATTTATACGGTTTTCTTGATTCTGTAGCATCATTTCGGGAATTATGAAGGTTAATACAAAAACACCTATGGCGATAATTAAAGAAATTATTATTATGCGAAGTATACTTTTAAAACGAGCTTTGCGCAAAAAAGCTTTTTCGTCAAAAGATATATTGCTTATTGGTTTATTTAAATCTGATCCCATTTAACTTTTCTCCTCCTCTTTTAAATATTCTTTTAATTTTTTCCTTAGTCTCCATACCATTGTCTTTACTGTATTGGAATTGGTTTTTAAGTAAGAGGAAATTTCTTCATTTGACATTTCTAATATGAATTTAAGGTAAAAGAGCTTTTGCTCATTGAGAGTAAGCCTATTAACTGCTTTTTTTATTACTTCTTTATTTTCAAACTGTTGAAACTCTGAAAAGGTACTTTGAGGAAAAGCATCTATAATAGAAACTGTCACATCTTTTTTGGTTTTGCGCAAAAAATCAGTGTATTTGTTTCGCGCCGCAGTCAAAACATAAGCTTTTAGCTTTCCCTCTTGAATGCCGTCTAAATTCAAGTATGTGGAAAGCAGAGCTTCTTGAGCTATGTCTTCAGCGTCAGCCTGTGGTACACCCAATTTAAGTAAATTATAGAATGCAGCTTTGTACAAATCCTGCCACATTAACTCCTCCTCCTTATAACTTTTCATTAATAAAGACGTTTGAGGGATGAAAAAGTAAACAAATTAAAAATATGAAATATGCAAAAATTCGTTGTTATTTCGATTATAACTCAAAAGAGCTTGTTCTAAAGCTTTTTTTAAAAAGGCAGGAAGGATTTCATACTTTTATGGAGAATATAAATCTATTATCGGCATTTTTTAAAAACTGGGCATACCATTTTTGGGTTAGTTTTGTAATTCTGAATTAAAAAAGGAGAGTGTATAAGTATGAAAGAATGCCAGAAACTTATAACAGAGAGAAGGTCTATCACATTTTTTGACACGACAAAAGAAATATCCTATGACCTTATAAAAGAAGTCCTTGAGGTAGCTGCTACAGCGCCTTCGGCTAATAATCTTCAGCCTTGGGAGGTAAAAGTTATAAAGGACAAAGAAAAAAAGAAAATTCTCAAAGAAATCTGTTTTAACCAACAAAAAGTAGAAGATGCCCCTGCTGTAATTGTCTTAATGGCAAATCCAAAAGCAGCTTTTGAACATATAGACAGAGTTTTAGACAGTTCTGTAGAACTGGGGTATATGCCAAAAGAAAGGAGAGAATCAGCAAAAGAAAGGGTCCTTGAAGTGTGGAAAGATATGGAGCAAGCTAAAAGAAAGTCCATAAGAGATACTGCACTTTTTGCAATGAATATAATGATAGTTGCAAGAGTTTATGGCCTTGAAACCCATCCCATGGATGGTTTTAATGAAGAGAAGATGAAGGAGTTTTTAGGGATAGATGTAGAAAAAATGGTACCCATGATAATAGCGATAGGTTACAAAGACCCAGAGAAAGATTTACTTCCCCGCGCCTATAGATTTAAATTTGAAGAATTTGGAGAGATAATCTAATGAGTAATTACGTAATAATTTTAGTGGCTTCTATTTTAGCAGGAGCCACTAATGCTATAGCAGGAGGGGGTACTTTAATAACCTTTCCTGCTCTTGTATGGGTTGGAATAAATCCTCTATCTGCAAATATAACAAATACTGTTGCTCTTTGGACTGGTTCTGTCACAGGTGCATGGGCATTTAAAGAAAGACTGTATCAGACGAAAGAGCTATTAAGGTTTCTGACATTGCCTTCTTTACTTGGGGGTATCTTAGGAGCTTATCTTCTTACGATAACTCCTCACAAAGTCTTTGACTTTATTGTGCCTTTTTTAGTTTTGTTCGCTACTGTGGTTTTAGCATTAAATGACAGAATACATAAATTTAATTTAAATGGAGATAGAGGTGAAAGAAAAAGCTCTTTAGTAATAGTTTTTATACTTCAATTTCTTACTTCTCTTTATGGAGGATATTTTGCAGCAGGTATTGGCATTTTAATGCTTGCCACTTTAGGAATTGCAGATATTACCGATATACACATAGCAAATGGTATAAAAAACCTTCTTTCACTTTTTATAAATGTCACTTCCGGTTTAATTTTACTCTTTAGTGGAAAAGTAGTATGGCCTTTTGCTTTTATTCTGATGATAGGATTTGCTTTAGGAGGATATTGGGGAGCAAAAGTATCACAAAGGTTTGACAATAAGAAAGTAAAGAATTTTGTAGTTTTATGGGGAATTGCATTGGCAATAGCGTTTTGGGTTAGAGGAGTGTAGGAAAGTAGATAGTTATTGAACTGAAGGGAGATAACTTTGTGGTGTATTATTTTGCCAATTTTTTGACTTAACAACTAACATTTTAGTGATAAAATATAAAGTGTGGACAATCAATCACTTGTTGAAAGGAGAAAAATATGTTAAAAGGGTTTAAAGAATTCATTATGCGTGGAAATGTTTTGGATTTAGCAGTAGCTGTAATAATAGGTGCAGCTTTTAACAAAGTAGTAAATTCATTAGTTGTGGATGTTTTAACTCCACTGATTGGAGCAATATTTGGAGCTCCTGATTTTTCTGCCCTTAAATTAGGACCAATAGCCATAGGTAATTTCCTTAATGCTGTTGTTAACTTTATTATCGTATCTGCAGCCATATATTTTTTCATAGTAGCTCCTATGAATGCTATTAGACAGCGAAAAGCAAAAGAAAAAGAACAAACACCACCTGAACCATCAGAGGAAGTAAAACTTTTAAGAGAAATATTAGAGGTATTAAAGGAAAAGTAAGGTAATATTGATTAATATAAATTTGTCGTCGACCTAAGATAATGCAAAAAATGTTGAGGATCGACGACAAATTATTTTTTCAATTTTAGAAAATAGTTGATTTTGTCAAACAATATGGTATAATAAAGTAGAAATACTTGACAGGAATTAAAAAGTCGTAAGGCGTATAATGTGCTATTTATGCATGTTAGAATGGGTTTTTAGCCTACCTATAAGGAATTGAAACAAAA